>DASYTB010000487.1:0-4452 GCA_036002705.1 Verrucomicrobiia bacterium | reverse complement strand
GCGCTCGTCGAACTTCATGCCGAGCGAGAGGCCGAGAGCCTCGAGCTTTTCTTTGATTTCGTTGAGCGACTTCTTGCCGAAATTGCGATACTTGAGCATCTCGGCTTCGGTCTTCAGGGCGAGCTGGCCGACCGTGGTAATATTCGCATTGTTCAGACAGTTTGCGGCCCGGACGCTCAACTCGATTTCATTCACACTCATGTTGAGCAGCTTGCGCATCTTGGCGCGCTCGTCATCCTGCTTATCGACCTGTTCTTCGAATTCAACTGCGTTTTTGTCGTAGCCGACAAAAACATCGAGATGATGCTGGAGAATCGCGGAAGCTTGCGTCAACGAATCGTCCGGACTCATGCGGCCATCCGTCCAGATCTCAAGGATCAAGCGGTCATAATCGGTGCGCTGTCCAACGCGGGCGCTTTCGACCGAGTAGCGGACGCGAGTCACGGGCGAGAAAAGGGAATCGATCGCGATGACACCGAGCGGCTGGTCCGGCCGCTTGTTCTCGTCGCCGGGGAGAAAGCCGCGGCCAACTTTGATTTCAAGTTCCATCTCGAATTTGCGCTTCTTATCGAGCGTGCAGATGTGCTGCTTGGGATTGACCAATTCAAGATTCTGGTTGAGACGAATGTCCGCCGCCGTCACGGCCCCATCCTTATGGACGGAGAGAAGAATACTCTGCGGATCGCGGCTGTGGGACCTGAGCAGCACCTTCTTCAGGTTAAGAACGATGTCGGTCACGTCTTCCACCACGCCATCGATGGTCGTGAATTCGTGCATCGCGCCATCGACTTTGATCGAGGTGATGGCGGCTCCTTCGAGCGAAGAGAGGAGCACTCGGCGCAGAGAATTGCCGATGGTATGCCCATAACCGGTTTCAAACGGCTCGGCGATGAATTTTGCGTAAGTTTCCGTCGCGCTGGCTTCTTCTTTGACCAGGCGCTTCGGCATTTCGAAACGACCTAAACGTACTGCCATATAATTTGGAGCAATTTTAAACTGGCCTCTCCCGCATTATTCCCAGGCGCGGGCGAGACCCATATACTTGCTTTTTGAGGTTAGTTTACCGGGAATAAAATTCGACGACCGCCTGATCGTTGCCGATGGGCTGGATCTCCTCGCGCGTGGGAATGCGAAGGACAGTGCCTTTGAAGGCATTCTTGTCCAGCGACACCCAATCCGGCACGGTCCGGCTGGTGGAAATTTCCATGCCCTTCGTCGCCATCTGGCGCGAGACGTTCGTGTTCTTCACTTCCACGGCATCATTTACGCGTAGGCTGTAGGAAGGAACATTAACTTTCCTGCCGTTCACGAGGACGTGACCGTGCGTGACCATCTGACGGGCGGCCGCGCGCGTATTTCCGAAGCCGAGGTGATAAACCACGTTATCAAGGCGGGTCTCCAGGATTTGGAGCATCGTTTCGCCGGTCACTCCGCGCTGTTTGAGGGCCCGCTGATAAACACCGTGGAATTGGCGCTCCTGCAATCCGTAATAATAGCGCAGCTTTTGTTTCTCATCCAAACCGAGAGCGTAATCGGTCTTTTTGCGGCGGGCCTTGGGGCCGTGCATGCCGGGAGCATAATTCTTGCGTTCGAGATATTTCGATGAGCCGAAGATCGGAACGCCGAAACGGCGGCTGATGCGAACGCGTGGTCCAGTATATCGTGCCATTTGTAAGTTCGAGTTAAGAGTTGAAAATCAAGAGTTAGACACGGCGTTTCTTACGCGGGCGGCAGCCGTTATGCGGAATCGGGGTGCAATCTTTGATCGTGGTGATTTCGAGGCCAATGGCCTGAAGAGCACGGATCGCTGATTCGCGGCCAGAGCCCGGGCCCTTCACGCGAACTTCAACTTCACGCATTCCGTGAGACATCGCCTGGCGGGCGGCATCCTGGGCGACCTGCTGCGCGGCAAAAGCAGTGCTCTTGCGCGAACCTTTGAAGCCCACCCGGCCGGCGCTCGACCAGCCGAGAATATTGCCGTGCATATCAGTGATATTCACCTGGGTATTATTGAAGGTGGCCAGAATGTTCGCTATGCCAACCGTGACGTTCTTCGCGCCCTTGGCCCGAATGATTTTCTTGCCGGCGGCGTCGTCGCCCAACAATTCCGCGGCGGTCGGAGCGGCGGCGGCACCCTCGGGGCCAGCGGGAGCACCGGCGGCGGGAGCGGTGGCCGTCCCGGCAGGTTTGGCTCCTTCAGCGCCTCCTTCGGCGGGCGCTTTTTTGGCCTTGGGCTGTTTGGCTTCGCCTGCGGGAGCAGCGGCGGCATCAGCTCCTTGTTTCGGAGCAGGCTTCTTTGCTTTTGGTTCGTCTGCCATTGGGTCCTCTGAGTAAGATTAGGATTAAAAAATAAGATTAAGACGCATTAATGAATGCCGGTCTTGGCGTTCGGGTTGCGTTGCACGCCGACGGTCTTGCGCGGACCTTTGCGGGTGCGGGCGTTTGTTTGGGTGCGCTGGCCGCGGACGGGCAATCCCCGGAGATGGCGAACGCCACGGTAACACTTGATACCCTGCAAGCGCTTCAAATTCATGCCGATTTCGCGGCGGAGATCGCCTTCGATCACGTATTTCCCTTCCTGAATGGCGTGCGCAATCTGCGACAACTGCTGCTCGTTCAGAGTTTTCGCGCGCAGCGAATGATCGATCCCGGCTTTGTTCAAAATCTCTTTCGAGTTCACCGGGCCAATGCCGTAAATATAGCGAAGCGCGATATCAATGCGCTTCTCGCCCGGAATATCAACACCTAAAATGCGTGCCATAAAAATCCTTGGAATCCTGGTTTAGCCCTGGCGCTGCTTATGCCGGGAGTTTGTGCAAATGACGCGAATAACGCCTTTGCGCCGGATCACTTTGCAATGCTCGCAAAGCTTCTTCACTGATGCCCGAACTTTCATTTTTTCTCTTCTTCTTCTTTAAAAACAATACAACCTTTCGACAGATCGTAGGGCGACATCTCGACGGTGATTTTGTCACCCACAACCAATCGAATAAAACTCAACCGCATTTTGCCCGACGTGTGGGCCACGAAATGGTGCCCATTCGCCAGTTCCACCCTGAACAAATTGTTCGGCAGAACCTCGACTACGGTACCCTCAACGCGGATGGTTTCTTCTCCCGGCACGTCAATATTTCCGGTTCGCTCTCCGTTATTAATACCGTATGTTCAAAATGGGCCGACGGCATACCATCTTTGGTCACCACCGTCCAACCATCATTTAAAAGCTGCACCGCCGGCTTCCCGGCGTTCACCATCGGCTCGATGGCAATCGTCATTCCCGGCCGCAACTTCGGAGATGTTTTTCCATCCACGAAATTCGGGACCTGCGGCTCCTCATGCATAGATCGGCCGACGCCATGTCCGACAAATTCCCGAACCACGCTGAATCCGTTGCTCTCGACGTAGCACTGAACCGCCCGCGAAATATCCGCGACGCGTTTCCCAGGCAAAGCCTGGCTGATCCCCTCGTAAAGAGCATGCTCGGTGACATCCATTAACTTCTGCGCGAGCAGATCACAGCCACCAACCGCCACGGTCCGGGCGGTATCACCGATGTAGCCGTGATAAATCACGCCGACATCGAGACTGATAATGTCTCCAAACTGCACCCGCCGATCATTCGGCAACCCATGCACCACCTGGTCATTGACCGAGATGCAGACGTTTCCGGGATACTTCCGGTAACCGAGAAACGCGCTCCTCGCGCCCCGCTCTTTGATCAGCGCGGCGGCATGAGAATCAATATCTCTCGTCGTCGCCCCTGGCCTTATCCACCCGGCCAGCAAATGTAAAACTTCCGCCGCGACCGCCCCCGCCGCCCGCATCGCCTCAATATCACGCTCACTCTTTAAAATGATCATGATTCGAGCACCGGCACAGCGAGAACAAGGGCAGCTTGAAAACTCAAAGCGGCGTTCAAGCCAGTCAGTTTATCAGTTTTCCCGGAATAATCAACCAACGTTGCTGTCGGCTAGCCGATACGCAAACCGGTGCCCTAAAATCGTCCTTTAAGTCGACCCTTCTTGAGGAAGCCGTCATAGTGCCGCATCAGGAGGTGAGTCTCCATTTGCCGCATCGTATCCAGCAGGACGCCGACGGTAATCAACATGCTCGTGCCGCCAAAAAATTGAGCCACATACGGGTCGATATTGAAAACGTTGCCGAGCATCTGCGGGACCAAAGCAATTATCACCAGGAAAATCGCTCCGGCGAGAGTAATGCGACTCATGGTTCGATGCAGATAATCGCTCGTCGCCTGGCCTGGTCTAACGCCTGGAATGTACCCGCCGTACTTTTTCAGATCGTCCGAAATCTGAATCTCGTTGAACTGGGTTGCGACCCAGAAATAGGAGAAAAACAGGATCATTAGGGTGTAAAGGAGGTAATACACTCCGTGGCCGCGCGTGAGACTCATCCCGAGATCGTTGAGAAACTTGAGATTCCCAAGCTCGC
>DASYTB010000486.1:0-15985 GCA_036002705.1 Verrucomicrobiia bacterium | reverse complement strand
TCGTCTTTGACCTATGATTTATTTGCTCTTTCCAGCGCCCTCATCAATTCATTGCGCGCTCGTTCGAGCCCTTGGCGTTCAAGCTCTAATGGATCAATGACGGGAGCGGTCGGCAGTCCGAGTATTTCTCGAGCGCGAGCGAGGGCCGCATCGAGATGCGGACAAACGTTTTCCCGTCCGAGCAAATCCAGGAAACCGGCTTTTTCCATGACCATGAGCGGTTGTGTGTGGGGTGCGCTGAGGATCACGTGCTTGCCTCTGGCGCGCAGTCGTTCACAAAGGTCTTCGAGCGCGTTCAGCCCGGTGGCATCCATGGCCAGCACTTTGCGCATGCGCAGAATGAGAATGGCGGGCTCTTCTTTGAGGCGCTTCAGCGCGCCCTCCAGCTTGTCGGCCGCGCCAAAGAAAAAGGCGCCGAAGATCCGATAAACCATCACCCCTTTCGGAATCTCTTTGCCAATGAGTGAATGATGTGAACCTTCGGTGTCGGTCGTTTCATCCACTGCGGTAATCTGGGTCGTTTCCGAAACCCGCTTAATAAACAGCATTGCGGCGAGCACCATCCCGATCTCAACGGCAACGGTTAAATCGATAATGACCGTCAGCAAGAACGCCGCCATAAACACAACCGCATCGCTGCGCGGCCATCGAGGCAAACGCGCGAAATTATGCCATTCGCCCATGTGAAACGCCACGTTCACAAGAACGGCGCTGAGGGTAGCCAGCGGAATGAACTTCGCCAAGGGAGCCGCAATCAAAATGATCGTCAGCAGCGTGAGCGCGTGAATCATCCCGGCGACGGGGCTGCGCGCGCCGCTCTTGATATTCGTCGCGGTGCGCGCGATGGCGCTGGTCGCAGCGATTCCGCCAAAAAGCGGGCTGACGATATTTGCCAGGCCTTGGGCGATCAATTCCTGGTTCGAATCATGCCGGTCATCGGTCATGCCATCGGCAACCACCGCGCAGAGAAGTGATTCGATCGCGGCGAGCAGGGAAATCGTGAACGCGGGCTGGATGAGGTGTTTAATTTTTTCCCACGAAAGCGGCGGGATCGTGAATTTCGGAAGGCCTTGAGGAATTCCGCCAAATTTTGATCCAATCGTTTCGACCGGCAATTGAAGGAGAGCGACCGCGAGCGTCCCAAGGATGAGCGCGACAATCGAGCCGGGCACGCGGCGCTGCCACGATTTCGGCCAGAAACAAATAATGCCCAGTGAGATAGCGGCGAGGACGAAAGCGGGCCATTGAATTGTGCCGAAGTGATCGAAGAGCACCCGCATTTTTTCGATAAACTCAGAGGGAACCCTGTCCACCTTCAGTCCAAAGAAGTCCTTGATCTGAGTGCTAAAAATAAGGACGGCAATGCCGCTGGTGAACCCCATCGTTACAGGGTACGGAATGTATTTGATCATGGTCCCGAACCGCGCCGCGCCCATCACGAGAAGAATGATTCCCGCCATGATCGTGCAAATGGCCAGGTTCTCCTCTCCGTATTTGACGAAGATGCCGTAGAGAATGACGATGAACGCGCCGGTCGGTCCTCCGATGCAAATCCTCGTCCCACCGCAGGACGAAATGATAAATCCAGCGATGACGGCCGTAAAAATCCCGGCCTGTGGCGGCACGCCGGAGGCAATCGCAAAAGCCATCGCGAGCGGGAGCGCGACGATGCCAACGGTGATTCCCGCGATGAGATCGGCGATGAATTTTTCGCGCGAATAATCCTTCAGGCTGTCGAGGAGCCTGGGCCGAAATGGGATCGCAATGTTCATCGCTGCTATTTCAAATCGAAATCTTCAACGGCTCCCGGTTCGCTGTGGCACGGTTCGTTCGTTATTTCACCCGGCGCTCACGCGGAACCCAGTGAATAATCTTTCTTTGAAAAACTAACCATTCTTGTGCCGCTTTTGCACTTCAATTTCGACTCCATCACGCCCGCAACGAACCCGCCGGCGGTTTATCCGGCCGGCTGGACCGTGAGCAATTGCACGGACCCCCTGGGAATCGATTGGGACGATCATAGCACATATCACAAGGTCGAAAAGTTTCGGGTGCCTCAGGCCGACGGGCAAGCGCACGTTCGTTTCCGCTTTTCGTTCGCGGCCACCGATAGTTG
Organism: Verrucomicrobiia bacterium; assembly: GCA_036002705.1. Classification (GTDB taxonomy): domain Bacteria; phylum Verrucomicrobiota; class Verrucomicrobiia; order Limisphaerales; family SXQI01; genus DASVNK01. The sequence goes on along the minus strand of DASYTB010000486.1, from coordinate 13,869 downwards.
GGCCTGGGGAATTGATTCCTTCGGCCTCTACAGCTCTTCCGAACCGCCGCCCCTGAAGATTGATCGAGTGGAACTCTCCGGCGGGACCGTAACGTTGAATTGGAACGGAACCGGCGGAAACCTCAGCGGCCTGCAAAAGACCACAAGTCTGACGTCTTCAAATTGGGTCCATATCACAGGCACGATTGGAGAAACCAATTATACCGAGGCGGCGGCTCCGGCGCCTGCCTTTTACCGGGCGGTGCGATTCTAGTTTTCGAAAGGAGCGACTAATGTGGTCAAGGCGCAATCGCGGGCAAAGGGGTTCACTCTGATTGAACTTTTAGTGGTGCGCGATCGTTGCCATCCTGGCGTCATTGCTTCTGCCCGCGCTCTCGCAAGCCAAGGAAAAGGCCAGCCGGACCGCATGTTTGAACAACATGCGCCAGCTCGGCATCGCGATGACGCTCTATGTAAATGATAACAACGACCGAATGCCCTGTCCGCAGTGGCAGAATGATTACGGTCCGAGTTGGCTGTACATGCCAATTCAGGGAAGGGCACCCGATCCGTGGAACACCAATGAGATTTCCTATATCGAACAAGGCTCGTACTATCCCTATTTGCACAGTCGAGCGGTTTACTATTGCCCATTGGATAGGACCAACAGCATTACTTTCATTAAGCGCATTCAGCGGGTTTCGAGCTACGTAATGAACGGGGCCGTTTGCGGCTACGGAATGCACCCTCCGACGCGGACTTACAAAATCAGCGAGTTTAATCCGGCAGCCTACGTCATGTGGGAACCTGAACCACATAACTTCGGCGGTTATTTTGCTTATAACTCGGGGCTGGATGCCAGCCAGCTTCCCAACGAAGCGGAAGGAATCGGAAAGCGCCATATCAAAGGCGCCGTCATTCTCGGATTTGATGCTCGGGCGCTTTTCATTTCGGTCGCTACCTTCAGGAAGGAAGCTTCGAATTATCCCGGATTGTTGTGGTGCAATCCCGGGACACGCGACGGAACGTGAACAATTTGTATGCGAAGAGTTCCTGTTCAGTTCTCAATTTCGATCTGTGCGACTGCCCTCCTTTTCCCTTGGGTGGCTCCAGCGCCTTTTTCCTTCTTCGAGCCAGTCCAACCGCCGAGGCCATTTCAGGTCATGGTTCACCGCGGCGCTGCATCGAGGATGGTTTCGAGTGGGCGGAGGTGGATGTCCGACTCACTAAGGACGGCCATCATCTTCTGTCGCATAGTAATCATGCGGTGGCGGGACCGAATGAATCCCAGGCGATCGCGGAACATACTCTGGCCGAACTAAAGCAGATCGATGTCGGCGGCTTGTTCGCCGCGAGATATTCAGGTGAACACCTTCCTTCTCTTGATGAGCGCCTGGAATTGGCGAAAGGAAAGTTGAACCTTTACCTCGACTGTAAGTCGATCAATCCCGAAAGACTTGTCCACGATATTCTTGATACGGGAATGGAGCATCAGGTCGTTGTTTACGACTCGATTCCTAATTTGCATCGGATCGACGAATTCGCCCGCGGAAGGTTGGCGCTAATGGCGAAATGGCATCCAGACTTCGGCATTGAACCTTGGGTTCGCTCAAACCATTTGTCTGCCGTCGAAATCAACGCGGATGAAATCACACCTGAAGCTACTCACACTTTTCATGATCTTGGAATCAAAGTTCAGGTGAAGGTTCTCGGTGAGTGGGACCGCCCCCCCGTTCTGGGATAAAAGCACGGCCGCGAAAGTGGACTGGCTGCAAACCGATTTGCCCGAGGAGGTTTTAGCGCACGCTCTCTGGCAGCGGGTCAAAACGCGCCTCGTGCTCTTCTCGCTCCATCGTGGCGCAAACCGCTATGCTCCTGGAAATACGATTCCAGCCTTTGAGAAGGCCATTCGTCTGGGCGCGGATTTTGTTGAATTTGATGTTCGCACGACCAGCGACGGCAAATTTTATCTCCTGCATGACAGCACCCTTGATGGGAAGACGACCGGCAAAGGCCCGATCTCAACTACGCCCTCGAGCGTCATCGAAACTCTCAGCGCGGGGGTGAAATTCGGTCGGCCCTTCGCGGACGTGCGGCTACCTACCCTCGACGAATTTCTCACCAGCGTGGAAGGGAAGGTAAACCTCTATTTCGACGCCAAAGCCATTCCGCCTGAAGACTTGTCGGCGGCTGTGGAACGTCATCACATGGCGGAGCGCACCGTGGTTTATCAATCGGTGCGATATCTGGTACGGCTCAAGGCAATTAATCCGCGAATCCGTGCATTGCCGCCGCTCGGTTCGCCCGATCAATTGCAAGGAATTGTCGATAAGCTGATACCTTACGCCGTTGATACCAAATGGAATATCCTCTCCAAGGAACTGATCGCTCGATGCCATTCCCTGGGAATTCTCGTCTATTCAGATGCTCTGGGCGAACACGAGCATGTCGAAGATTATCTCCAGGCGATGGATTGGGGCATTGATCTGATCCAGACGGATCATCCGATGAGGATCATACGCGCCATCGAGCTGCGCACAGCCAGTGCCAATTAGGCCTGATCTCCGCCACAACTCAGAGATCGTTGTTTACGGCGAAGATGTTGAACTTGTTGCTGCGAAGATCACCGTAAGCCCAGGAGTCCACATGTCCATCACAGAACGTGATCACCGCTTTTCCGGCGTGGCGGCAGCCGGGTTGCTTCGGTGGCGTATAGATCGCCCAGCCACCCTCCGGATCCGGAGGGAAAGTGACGATTTCCGTCAGGTAGCCACTCTGGGGAACTTTGTTGAGATTTTTTGGAACGCCCGTGTCTCCCATGAGCCAAATCTGTGAGGGCCGCCGAATATCCGTTGTCTTTCGGCTGCCGAGCGGGTTCTTTCCTCCGGCACTGGAATAAGCGTATCGGATAATAGTGCTTTCAACGGGGCCGTAGCCTTCCCAGCGGGCGCCAAAAACCGTTTGAATATCCTTGTCCATCACTTCCGGACAGCGCCAGACGTTGTTTGAGACCGTATTGGCCGTGAGGTATTTGCCCTAGGAAAGCACCTGCCAATACCAGAGTTCGCCCGCCTCGACATTATTGCCAGTCCAAGCCTTCGAATAAAGGTCCGAAAATGTTTGGTTGAAATCGTCTGCGTAGATCAAAAATGAAAGCCCTATTTGTCGGCTGTTATTCAAGCAAGACATGCTGCGCGCCTTTCTTTTCGCGCGGGCCATTGCCGGCAGCAGCATGGACGCGAGAATCGCGATGATGGCGATGACAACAAGCAGCTCAATCAGCGTGAATGCATTTGCGCGTGAGCGGGTTTTCATCTCATAAACATAACCGTACCGGGGAACCGCAAAAGCAAACTTTGAAGTCCACCCGAAAAACCCCGACCTTTTTTAGTTGCGCGGAGGCAAGAGTCTCGACTCGGTCACGGTCTGTTGTCGTGCTAATTGTTTCGGACTGGTGTCGCTTCGTGCGCGCCGCGTTGCACGTTTTTCTCCATTTCGTCGTCATCATCCATCGGGATCGAACGTGTTTTACGAGCCTGACCGTAATCGGGATCTTTCGGATCCTTGGCCTTTTCAGGGTCGAAGATTCGCGGGTCAACCGCGCGGCATTGATAGGGCGTGAAATCGGGTGTTGTCGTGAAACAATCGGAGAGATCGTTCACCAGGGCGTCGAACATATTCAGGGGCGGGAGGCCGAAGATTTCGTAGAGCGTGCGATGCATGCTGACGATGGTCGAATGCCGATGTGAAACATAGCCGCGCTTTACCCAGGGGCTGATGACGAGCAGGACGCTGCGTTGCGCATCGACATGGTCAGGTTCGCCTCCGGAATCGTCCTGGGTCACGAAAATCGCCATGTTCTTCCAATACTTCGTATGGGAAAGGAATTTGACGATTCGGCCGAGCGCCAGATCGTTGTCCGCCATCCAGGAAGCGAGATAAGGGTAACCTTTGTCGGGCTTCGGGCTCGTGCCGTGGTCACTGCAAAGGGCAATGTTGATAAGGGAAGGAAATCGGCGGAAGCCATGGAGGAAGCGGTAATTCACGTCTTTCATGAACCAGTGCGCGCGGTACTGGTCCGGGATGTTCATGTTGAAGATGGGAAAATCAAAACAGGTATTGTCGTAGAGAATCTTCGGCATTGGAATATTCACCGCCTCACGCGCCCCAGTGGGAGCTTCGTCTTCGCCTTCCTCCACGCCGGGAAATTCGAAACCTTCACCGTAGTTCCGGAACCTGATCTTAAAACGTCCGAGATGGTCCCACATCGAACCCGCCTCGGGATAATCCTCGGGAATCAAGGAACCGTTGGACCCCATCGCGTAACGACGCCCCGGTGCGGTGCTGTTCTTACTGAAATGCCAGCCGACGGTATAGGTCATCTGCATCAAATTGTTCGGCTGGACACCCACGAGCCACCGATGGCCGACGCCCGAGGCCTCTGGCTCCATATAAAAGTTGTCGCTGACGGAGAACTCGCGAGCGAGCATATTGTGGTTCACCATCACGGCGACATTCGTCAGAGCAGGCTGGCCCGGCTCCTGGATGGTTTGATGCAGGCCCCAGCGCAGGAGCGATGGGTCATCCTTGGCACCGGGAATGCGGTCAAAAATTGTGTCGTAAGTATGGTTTTCCTTCGCGATGAAAACCACGTATTTGATTTGTGGGGATAGTTCCCCAGGCCGAACCGGAATTACCGGCGAGCCCATCCCGGGAAGATCCTCGCTACGATCCACGATTCCGTTGTTCTCGAGAACGGTTTGCGTCATTCGAGGCAACTCGCGTTCCGGCGGCGCATCGATGATAGACAAAGCGCCCCGCATTCCAAGAAAGTCGCTCGCGGGTTTTTCCGAACCGGCGTTTGGACCATTTCCAAATCCACGAAAGCAAATGCAGGCGAGCTTCCGTCCATCCGGCGAAACCACGACGCGATAAGGATACCATGCGGTTGGAATGCGGCCTTTTACGGCCAGTGTGTCCGCGTCTAAAACCGCGATGGAGTTAATGCCGAGTTCCGCGACATAAAGTATCTTTCCGTCCGGCGAAAGGCACATGCCCGCGGGGCTGACGCCGCGCAGCGTGGCCACGAGTTCCGATGGAGTCAGCCGTCTGTGGGTCGCAATTTCGTTCCGAGCTGTATCCACGAGCTCGATCGTATCGTTGTTCCCATTTGACACATATAGTCTCTCCTTGCTGGCGGCGAGAAAGTTCGGCGCGCTCCCGCCCACCGTTTTGCCATTGTCGGAAGGCGCACCCACGAGCAGGCCGGTTTTCAAGCGGCTGACCACGGTTGGGGAGAGCGGAGAAGAGACATCGATACCCCAGACAGAAAATGACTGTGCAACATTCGGTTCACCCAATCCAGGGATTTTCCGGCCCTCAAAATCAATGCCATCGCGCGCTTCGGCGCTGGGGTATCCAAAAGGCGGACGGGTAACTCCGCGCTGGTCGAAATGGGAATCATTCGGCTCCGGAATGGAGCTGTATTCGAATAATCCAATATTCGCCACGTAGGCTCTTGCTCCCGTGACGACCAGAGCATAAGGATATCGGCCTACCTGCACCGAACTTACGACGCGGCGTTTCTCAGAGTCGATAACCGCCATGCGGAAATTCGTGACATCGGCGCAATAAAGATATTTTCCGTCGTCGCTCGTTTTGACATCGACCCCGTAGCTGTCGCGGAAATCGATCCCCGCGACGCTGGTATTCAAGTCGACTTCGCCCAGACGCTCACGTGTTGCGGCATCAAAAACCAGGATGCTTCCGCCATCGCCGCTGCTCCAATACAGGAAACGATCGTCCGGGGAGAAATCAGCTCCACCACTGTTCTGATGCTGTTTTTTTCGCGTCCCGTCTCCAAGCCTGAGTTGCTCGATGACAGGATTGGGACCCTGCCAGTTTCGAACGAATTGGCCAACTCCGTCGCTGGCAACAAACAAAGTTCCTCCATCGCGCGTCATGGCCAACCCGTATGGCCAGCGGGCCACCGGAAGGTGCTTGCCCACGGGTCGCAACAGCCGCCCGTTCGAAAGAATGGTCGTCCCGTTTGGATCGTGGCGGGCGTAGGTATCGACCGAGGGTGCGTGCAAGTAGGGAATGTTGCCTTCGCCGGCCGGGCTGTGGACCTGCCACTGGAAGACCAGCAGCAAAATGATTGAGAAAGCGCATCGGGACTCGTTCCACATGCGCTCGATTTTGAGATTCCCCGCCAAACGTGGCGAGCAACAAGCGTCCGTACGATGTAACTTTCTCGTGAACCGAGCCATCGATTATTCAAATTCCCAACTCATTCAGGGATCTCTGCCGGACGCCGAAACCCCAGCGTTTGTTCATTGCGCCAGATTTCGGCGCCCACTCGGAGCATCCGCTGGCCAGAAAGCCTAAACTTCAAATAACGCCGCAGGATTCCGTAGTCCTTGTTTGCCAAATAATCCTCCTTGATATGGGCAGCCTCGATCTTGAAGGCGGATTGTGAGTCTGTCACGGCGAGCTGTTGGAGAATCCGCCGGTCGGTTTTGAGGAGAGCGGAGTTGAATTTGTAGAGCACCAGGGCGAGTGGCAGCCAACGCCTATAGAACATCTTCCGCAGCGCCACGCGCTCGTAATCAGCTTCTGGGCAAGTGAACCGCGCGCAAAAGAGTTGCTTTGAGCTCGCAGGCGCTTCGACCATTCCACGGAGAAGGTTCGGCCGAGGCCGTGGGCGATTACTTGATACGGCACTCGCCATTACCTTCATCATAATATGTCGCGTAGCCCACCTGAGTCGTTTTTAAATACTGGTGCCAAACGAGAAATCCCAAATCGCGGGAGGCCTCGGCAGTCTCCGTTACAGGCTTAAGTTCCGGAGATTCGCCTGTAGTCATTGCCTCGAGCAAGATTCGGCCATCCATCGGCTTTGGCGGTTCCACGCCGAGAATTGAAAGAACGGTTGGCGCGACGTCGATATTTCCACTGGCCAACTCACTGACGAAACCGCTTTTGAAATCCGGACCGGAAGCCACCAAAGTGTTGTGAAGATCGAACCGGCTGAGTGAGGCGTGCGTGCCCAGGCCTCTTTTCCCTTCCATACAGTTGATCATGCCGGGCACGCCAAACTCATTCTTTTCCGCCGTCCAGCGCATCGACACGATTACATCTGGCGCTCCGTTCGCGGCATTCACATGACCCTGCGCGAGAGGAAATGTGCCTTCCACGGATAATGTGGAAAAGACAACGCCCGCGAAGTCACTTCCTTGCAGAAACGCCACGAGTCGGCGGATCACCTTTTCATCGTGCTCAAAAACGTAGAAGGAAATGCTCCCGCCAAGGCTCACGACCATGATGTCGCCCGCTTCGGGATTTTGGAATTGTTTGTCGGCAACAAATTTACCTCTTTTCAAACTTTCGATCACATCGGGAGCGCGGTCGATGGTGGAAAACCCGTGGTCGGAGACGATGAAGACATCGGTCGCGTCGAGAAGGTCCTTTTCTTCAAGGGTTTTTAAAACGGCGGCTAAGTTCTTATCGTCGCTTTCCAGGGCGGAGATCGCTGCTTCGGAGCCCAGGCCAGATGCATGCTGCGATGCGTCCGGGTCGCTCAGCCAAAGCAGTGAATACTTTGGAACCGTCTTTCTCCACAAACCACGCGTGAGCGCCTTGGTCGTCCAGGAATCTACTGTGTTCGACCCTCCCGGTGCCCGTCTTCCGGCAGCTTGCAGCTCTGCGTTCTGATTGGTCACCGCCGCCGAGTTCGTGGACGACCGATCGCGCGTTCCAGCACCGGGCGCGGCGGGAAGCGCTGGAAAAGCCCCAATCTCCGGGGACCGAGTCAAACTCTCCAGAACGGAACGCGGGATGGTCTGGCCGCGAAACAAAGTCACAGACCCTTTCTCCGCTTCGGAAGTCTTCTTCGCCAACCGGTCGTGGAGCAAGGCGATCGGCTTCGCCCCCGCGATGACGGTGGGGAATCCCGCCTCGTGCAGAATCTCTGCGACGGTCGGCGCCCGCAGATAATTCCCTTGAGTGAGCAAATCACCACGCCGCACCGCGTCGAGGCTCTCGGTGCCGTAGGACGCAAGCCAATTGAGGCCGGGCTGATATTCGACATTGGCCATTACGCCGCTGTGCTCGGGGTGCATGCCGGTTGCCAGGGCGGTGCCATTCACTTCGGTCGAGGTAATGTAGGCCGAATGATGGTTTTTGAAGAAGGTTCCTGTCCGGGCCAACTCGTAGAGCGTGGGCGTGTACTGAGGTGTAATAAAATCGGGTCTCATGCCATCCCACACGATCACAACGACGTGCTCCGCTTTGCCGCGCGTCTCGGCTCTCCTGATCCCTGCCAGCAGAAAGAGGATCACAAGAAAATTACGGATGGGCACTCTCAGCACGTCAAACGAGAAGGATGTATTCACAGGCCACTAATCAAACCTTCACGAGAGGCCCTACGCACGTTACGTTTGCGTAGAATTCGCGAAACGGAAGTTGGATAAGGCTGGGATGGTCAGGGTGTTAACTAACGAGCACCAACGCCGCCCTGCCGATCAGCCAGTTCTTCGCCAATAAGGCGGTTGGGTTCAGAGAATCTAGAACCTCCTTCCGGGTGGGAGCGGGCGGCTTGAGCAAAACCGTGTGCGGGTTAAGGTCGCCCATATTTTTTTGACGATCTGTATCGTTCGAATCTTGTATTTGCCTTCCCACAAACCTGGTTTTCTAACGCTTCTTCGGCTTCCTGGCGGCGGCTTTCTTTGCGGGGGGCGGGCTCTGGTGGAAACCCATCATATTTCCTTCCGTGTCATTGAAAGCCGCGCTCCAGCAAATGGAAGATGGCTGTGACGCTGGCCGATAACAACTATGACTACGAACTGCGCATCGCCAGGACTGGTAATCAGTTGGAGGGTGTTCTGGTCAGCCCCGGGAGCGGCGAACATCCCTGCAAATCGGTTCGACTCGAGAAAATGAGGTGGTCATCGAAGTAGATCGAGAAATCCAAGGGTCCGCAGGCACATTCGTCTATCAAGCCAAGCTTACCGATAGTGGCTTATCCGGCCAGTTTTCAGTGAAGGGGCATGAAGACGAATCAAGCGGGACATGGAGGGCCTCCAAACAATGAAACTGAAATCACTCGCCATCCGCACCTGTGCGCCTCGCGATTGTGAAAAACCTGGAGAAGCAACCGGCTAAACCGCGGCTTCGTCCGCGGGTTGTCTCTGCTGACGCTTCCGCCGTTTCTTCTTTGATTTCCAGAGCTTCCAGTAACCGTGCAGACGGCGACAAAAATCGGCCGGTTTCTCCTGGAAAAAGCTGCGGCCTAATTTGAGGGCCTCCGTTTGCAGCTCGCGTTTGCGCGCACCAATGATCTCCAGCAACTGATGCGCTTCGGATTCCAAATCGCGATTGACGGATTTCTTGATCGCCGTTTGCGCCAGCATGTGCAGGTCATGATCGTCCCCGAGTAATTCGCCGAGCTTCTCCAATTCCGCGGCTGCGGCGCACATCTGTTCGGGCCAGATCGGATGCAGCAACTGAATGTTGTACCAAAGATCCTTCACGCGCTTTCGCCACTCGTGAAAGTTCTCGGCGGACGGTTGAGCCTCCGCCTCGTCCCGCGTGGCGCGCGCCGCGCGATAGCATTGTTCGAGGCCGGGGCCGAGTGAAGCCCACCCCTCGTTTTGGATTTTCAGTTTTTTGAACTGAGCGGGCTCTTTCCGCAGGATACGTCGCACCAACTTTGCGCAATTCTGTTCACGAAATCGTTGAACTTCCTCGTCGCAATCCTTTTTCAGCGAGTATGGAATATTGCCAAAGCGCACTGGCGCGGAGCCATTGCGTCGCGTCAGCCCGGAGCCATTGCGGCGGCGGCGGTTCGCCGGTCGGATTAGATGCTCGAACGCATTGGCCTTGACGTGCGCGTCGCGCGCGGGTGCGAGATACCCGGCGGCTTCGCGCAAGCAATCCATGCGGCACTCGAATGACCGTTTGCCAATCTCGCCCTTAATGAGCCGAAGAACCGCCCGGAGCTTTTTAATTTCCTTTCGGGTCGAATGGATTGACTCGAGGTTCGCTTCCCTGGAATGCTTTACCGCCTTATCGACACACTGTCGGCTCAGCCGCTCAATGGACCCGGAAACGGACTCCTTTCGTTTGAATCGGTAGGGCATACATTGCTGCGGCGGGGCTTTGAACCGGGCACACAGGGGAACCCGTCTCTCTCGTCGAGCGTTGGGCAACTTAGGCGGTCTTCCATATCCGTCAAGCAATCGTAACGAATCCGTCGCGCGATTGTGACATTTGGTTTCAATAGACAGGAGCAGACCTTTCGGATTTCAAATGTGCTCGTAGAATGTACGGCATGGATGGGGATCAGATGGTGAAAGGCGCGCGAAGGAACACCCAATCAGTAATCTTTAAGCCCCTGGGGACGAGATCACTGCCGGCGAGGCGGAAAATGCGAGATGGGGATTTATGATATATTCCGACAAAACCGCGTTGCCGCATCTGGTCAGCCGTTCCGGCGGCGCAATCGCGCGGCTCACCGATCGCATATTTGTCCCGTAACGTCTTTTTATTCGGGCCGACCAGGTCGAGAACCGACTCTGGCCGATTGCCAATGTATTCGCCTCGAAAGGGTTGAGTCTTCTCAATTTTGTTTACCATAAATTCCCTGGCCGTTCCGGGACCGAAAATAGGGAGGCGCTCGTGACTGCCAAATCGAAAGCATGCATGACGGCAAATCTTAACTTTCCCGACGCGGAGTCGTGACAGAGCGAGTATTGGGTTGCGAAGTAAGGAGCAGATTCAGGACAAATTTGAATCTGTGCCGCTTGCTCGCGAACCCCTCTTAGGTTTTATTTCTCGTAACAAACCTCGTTTCCCGTTCGGATTACATTGCTGCATGAAGCTAAAAGCCTTGTTCATTTGTGTGCATAACAGCGCGCGAAGCGAGTCTCATCGCTAAGATCGGCTCGCTTTGACTCGGGCCAGCCTAAGGAGATTAGCCCCAGTTCGGCGAAGTGGGCATGGGCCAGACTCCCGCCCCGCTCCTTCCCGCAGCGGGGCAGGTCTTCTTGATTCATGAGCTTGCACTTCCAGACATTCCGTCTCCAACCACCCCCTGCGCCCGTCCTTCCGGCCATACTTTCTGCCGCGGGCGAGCTTGGCCTCCGATTCGCTTTGGCTCGCTATCGGCGGTTCTTAGGACTTCGTACAGTGCTAGCAGTCTCGTCAGTCGCATCAGGCCGTATCGAGTTTGTGTCGCAGCCCGCAATGGGCCACGCTTCTACGGACTATCCGTTCACTTCCGTTTGCTCTCCACCCGTGTCGCCACGACGCAGGTACTTTCAGTTAGTGGCGGGAAGCTCCACCAGAGAGGGACCCTCACCCGCTTGTGCACGCTTACTTTTCAAGCGCACGAGCGCAGACATTTGTGTCTGCGGGTTTACGGAAGTTTCTAGTTCCTGCGCGCTCGTCTTCCTGCTTCGACACCTTTTACCCTTTCGGTTCTATGGGCTCCCCATCGCGAACGGGTGAGACGTGCAGTTTTCCTTTGTATCCCGTCTGCGAGCAGTTCAGTGTCTGTCCGCTTCGGCACGGATAATGGTATCATGTTGGGATATGCAATTCGGCAATTTAGTCAAAGGGCATGAGGACATTATCATCAAGGAAGGCAAACTTCAGGAAAGGGCCATGCGGCGAAATCACATCAGCGAAAAATATCAGTTGCGACGGGAAGGCAACGTGGAATCGGCGCAGGAGGTGAAAACGACGGTCGTGGAGCGCAATGGAAATATCAGCGTGGTCCTTTTCCGTTCAAAGTAATCTATGAAACGGGTGAAATTCAGATTTGGAAAAGGGTTTCGTGTCGCGATTGGGAATGATCGAGCTCAAAGCGCAGAAATGGTTTTGGACCCCGGCGAAACGGAGGGCGGAAGGGACAATCATCATCGGGGCGCGGACCAGTGGATCTTTGTTGTTTCAGGGAGCGGGTCGGCGACGGTGAATGGAAAGAAATTATCGCTCCTTCCGGGAACAATCGTTCTTGTTGAAAAGGGAGAGAATCATGAAATCAAGAACACGGGAACAACTCCCCTTCGGACGGTGAATTTGTATGTCCCGCCAGCCTACAAGAAGAACGGTGATCCTTTGCCTGCAGGGAAAGGGTAATCGTCGAAAGTTAAAGGGGAGCTGCCCTCTTCTCTTACGGACTCAGAACAACCGATTGCCAAGAGAAAGGGCTTGTTATTTATTCTTTCCAGGCGAATTCACCACGTTCGACAGACCAGTCATTGCCAAAGAAGCCGCATGCCGGAAGGCCCGCGCTGCCTGTTTTCAAAGTTTCCGCGCTGAGCACGGTGCAATCAGGAAAGGCGACGCCGGACATGAAATAGGGCAAGCGTTCCGTTAAGCGCAGGCCCGCCAGACCCGTCCCCGAGACGGCGGCGACCATCGCGCTTTCGCTCTCCGGGCGGGGGCGGCAAAACAGGCAGGCCAAATCATCACCCTTGATTTCGCGTCCGCCGATCTGCACTGCCTCGTGACGGACTTGAACAGGACTGCGGGCCAGCAAGGACTTCCACGCCGAGTTGTTGTTCGCGTTTCCGTACAGGACGACGCTCCGTTCGCGCTCGCTCAACGCGCCGAACGCCGTGTCCGGCTCGATATCCACCGCGCCGTTCCCGCGATAGTACCACATTTCTGCGTCGAAACGCGCTTTGGCAAATGACCAGGCGTTTTCTTCCGGCGTGCCCGCCGTTCCATAGACAAAAACCATTCGATGATTAAAGGCTTCTTTGAACGGGCCGTTGCGCTGCGGCCCTTTCATGTCGTTGCCCGGCGCATCGCTTTCGGTCCATTTATCCGCCGTACGGCTGAACCAGAGCCGCGGCGCAGGCGATGAACCGTTCTTCAGCGGAATGCTTTGGCCATCGAGCTCAACCCCAGCCAGATCGCTGACGCCAAACTTCAGCAAATCCAGAGAGAGGCGGGCCGTGTTTTCCGTGATGCCGATGAATTTCCGCGCGCCGGCATCATAGAGAATATCGACCGCGCTTCTCGCGAGGGCTTCCTCCTGCGCTTCGATCGTTACCCAATGAGACGAAGCAGAGATGCCCGGATTCGCCGTCGCGAATTGAATATGGGTAATACTTTGGTCCTCCGGAATTTTATGCCGGGCGAAGAAATCAAAAATCGGCGGCCAATCCACGCAAGCGTTACCCCACCAATGCCCCGCGCCGGGCTGCTCGTGATAGATGAAGTCGTGATGAAAACCGCTCAGGACATCCTTCATCTTGCGCGCTTCGGACACGGGCACATTATCGTCCGCATCGCCGTGCAGCACGTAAACGCCATAATGGAGGTAATTGCTGGAAAGAGTGAGCGTTTCACCGGGAGTGCCGGCGCGCTCCAGCAATCGCTCGATCTCGTTCGAAGCCGCCACGCGCCTTCCCCCGCCGTAACTGCGAAAGCTGATCCATCCAGCGCTTGGTGCCACGGCGGCGAAATGGTCCGGAAACGTCACGCCAAGCTGCCAGGCGCCATGGCCGCCCATCGAATGCCCCGTCAGGTAAGTCTCGGCGGGATCCGTTTTGAAACGCGCCCGCGCGAGTTCCAGGACTTCGAGGCCATCCATGCGCCCCCAATCTTCCCAATCGAAACCATAAGGACGCCGATTGGTCGGGGCGGCGAGATATCCCCACGTTTTCGGCGCGTAAGCTTGCGCCTGGCCGATCGCCTCGACACCCGCCCCATGCGTGGAAAGAAAGAGCGCGCGAGCGGGCGGCCCGTTCGATGTGAGGAGCGCCGGAGTCACCGCGTAATATTGGAGACTGCCATCGATTTCGCTGCGGAACGTCACTTTATATTGCTCCTCGGGTTTCCGGATTCGGAGCGAAACCGTGCCGCGATCCAAGACTT
>DASYTB010000485.1:0-9844 GCA_036002705.1 Verrucomicrobiia bacterium | reverse complement strand
GCTATTTCAATGCCTTTGAATCCGCCTTGTATGGCTCCGATTTTGCCGACCCGAAAACGGGCTACGCCGCTTACCTGGACGTGGACGCCTTCATCGATGCGCATTGGCTCGTCGAGATGAGCAAAAACGTGGATGGCTTTCGCTACAGCGCTTTCCTTTTCAAGGACCGCAACGGCAAAATCAACGCGGGACCTCCCTGGGATTGGAACCGCTCTTTCGGCAACGCCAATTACTATGGCGGCGGCCAAACCCACGGCTGGTATTGGTCGCGCCTCCGCCCCAACGAAATCTCCTGGTACCAGCGTCTCCGCGAAGACCCCGAATTCGCCCGCCACTCGGCTGCCCGCTGGAAGGAACTGAGAAAAGATATTTTCGAGCCAAAAAACATTAGCGCCCTCATCGACCAATACGCCGGCCAATTGCACGAAGCCCAACAACGCAACTTCGAACGCTGGCCCATCATCGGCGAACAAATCACCTGCAACTTCTACGTCGGCCATTCCTACGAAGACGAAGTCCGCTGGCTCAAAAAATGGATCACCGACCGCATTAACTGGATCGACAGACAAATGAATACCCCCGGCGAACCGGACCCCCAGAATTCCTCCCAGTAGCCCGGCAACGGGATAGGTTCCGCAAGGGACGTTGCGAGAACTGTGCAAGCGTGCAGGACGCCGATCATTCACGGCTCGGGAGTAATCTGCAGTTTCAGCTTGAATACCGCGTTCCTCGGGCGCGTCTGGGAGTCAACAAGATCCATGCGTTTACTTGCATTTACCCTTTTGGCTTTTGCCTTCCACGCTTCGGCGGCTGAGGCGATTTCACCCGGGCCCACCCCGGAACAGGAGCAGTCTTACTTGAAAGAGGTGAAGGTTCCGGAGGGATTTGAGGCGAAGATTTTCGCGGTCCCACCGGCGGTGAATTACCCGGTGTTTGTTTCGGCGGCGCCCGATGGGACTCTTTACGTTTCATCGGACAAAAATGGATCGTTGGATCGTGCGGCGCATCGTGGAAGGGTGCTCCGGGTGCGCGACCTCGATGGCGATGGGCATGCGGACGAGGTGAAGGCTTTTGTGCCGGATGTGGACTCGCCGCGCGGGCTGGTGTGGGATCGGGACCGGCTTTACCTGCTGCATCCACCGAACCTGAGCGTCTATATAGATCATGACGGGGACGGGGTGGCGGATGAAGAGAAGGTCCTGGTACGCGGGATCGCGTTCACGTTCAAGGATCGTCCGGCGGACCACAGCTCGAACGGGATTGAACTGGGCGTGGATGGCTGGATTTATTGCGCGATTGGCGATTTTGGATTCATGCAGGCGGAGGGAGCGGATGGGACGAAGATGCAACTCCGGGGCGGCGGCGTGGTGCGTGTGCGACCGGACGGCAGTGGCCTGGAGCTTTATTCGCGCGGGACGCGGAACATCCTGGAGGCGGCAGTCAGCCCGACGCTCGACGTCTTTGCGCGCGATAATACGAATGACGGCGACGGCTGGGACATTCGCGTCCATCATTTCACGGGATTGAGCGACCATGGTTATCCGTCGCTCTTCAAGCATTTCAAAGGCGAATTCATTGAACCGCTGGCGGATTACGGCGGGGGCGCCGGATGCGGCGCGCTCTTCCTGAGCGAACCTGGTTTTCCGGAAGGGTATAACGACGCGTTTTACAGCGCGGATTGGGGCCGCGAATGGGTTTACCGCCATCACGTCACGCCGGATGGCGCGACCTTCCAAATCGACAAGAGCGAGTTCGTGCGCGCCCCCCGCGTCACGGATTTGGACGTGGACGCGATGAGCCGGATTTACGTCGCGAGCTGGAAAGGCGCGACGTTCACCTACGTCGGCGAGAACGTCGGATTCCTGGTTCGACTGGCGCCGAAGGGCTACACGCCGGAGACGCTGCCGGATTTTGGGCGGGCGAGCGACGCCGATTTGCTGCGCGCGCTCGAATCGCCAAGCCATCGGCGGCGTCTGGCGGCGCAACGGGAATTACTGAGCCGCCGTTTTTCTCCAGAAATCGGGAGCGGAGCCAAAAGGCTCGCCGCCAATTCGCAAAAGCCGCTGGCGTCGCGAATCGCCGCACTTTTTTTGCTCAAGCAGGCGCTCGGCGCTGAATCCCACCCTTTTCTGGTCGAATTAATGAACGATGCATCCATTCGCCAATATGCCCTCCGCGCGGTTTGTGATCGTCCAGACCAAAACGAGAATGCCTCTATTGGTCGCGCTGAGATTCTCGCGGCGCTGAAGGATCCGAATCCGCGCGTGCGCTGGGAAGCGGCCTATGGATTGACGCGGTGGGACGATCGAAAGGACGCCGGGGCCATCAGCGTGTTGCTCGGCGATCCCGATCCGACGGTGGCGCATACGGCGATGCAGGCGTTGCGGAAACTCGACGCGCCGGAAGTTTGTTTTGCCGCGCTGGACTCGTCTGGTTCGTCGGAAGCCGAACGCACGGGAGCTGTTCATGTGTTGCAACGGCTGCACGAAGCTGGGGTCGTCGATGGGCTTATTCAACGGTTGAACGTGCCGCAGGATCTCTTGCATCGTCGTCAATTGCTCACCGCCCTGTGCCGCCTCTATTACACCGATGGCGAATGGAAAGGCGATAGCTGGGGGACACGGCCCGATACGAGCGGCCCTTACTACCAACCTGCCGAGTGGACCGAAACTTCTAAAATCTCAGAGGCCCTGAAGAACGAATTGAAGAAAGCCACGGGAGAGGATGCCACCTTTCTCGTCACCGAATTTGGCCGGCACAAAATTCAAGACGACGAAACGCTGGCCACCGTGGTGGATCTGGCGGAAAAAGATCGCTCGTTGGTTCCAACGGCGCTCGCGCAGCTTGCGCGCGCCGAGAAAATTCCCGATGAGGGGCTGAAAGTTCTGATCCCGGCGGCGAAAAGCGCGGACACACCTCCTCTCGCGCGAGCGCACGCCGTCATGGCTCTGGCCAAAGTCACCAGCGCCGAATCAACGCGGGCGATGCTCGCGGCCATGCCGGATATTTATGGGGGCCGCGACGGCGGCCGGGAGATGTCCGAAGCGCGCCAGGCCTTTCTCCGTTCGCGCAAGCCGGCGCTCGTCGATACCTACAAAGCCGAAGCCGCCGCGCTCGACCCGAAGACTTCCCCCTGGGCCGACGCCCTCCTGGTGGCCATCGCCAACGACAAAAACAGCTCGCCGGAAGCACGCGAGAGCGCCACCCACGCCATCGATGACGGTTGGAAAGAGCCGAAAAGAAAAGCGCAAATCCTCCGCGCGATAGCCTTTTCCGAGAGCCGCGCCTCTCGCGAGCGTGTGCTTGATTCAATGGACGATCCCGATCCGGATGTGAAGGAGGCCGCCCGTTTCGCGGCGCGCGCGCTGCGGCTGGATCGCGAATTGCAAAACAAGCAGAAAAACGCCGTTCTGGTGGGCTCGCTGACAACCGAGGACGTGGTTAACCGGGCGATGAATCTTCATGGAAGCGTCAAATTGGGCGAGGAGCTGTTCACGCGCCAAAGCTGCAACACCTGCCATACCGTCAAAGCGGACGAACCCCTCCGAGGACCGTTCCTCGGCGCTGTGGCGAGTCTTTACAAGCGGGACGAACTGGCGACCGCGATTCTGCTGCCGAATAAAACGATTGCCCAGGGCTTCACCACGCATCATTTCGAGCTGAAGGATGGCACGGAAGCCGAGGGATTCGTCGTGCAGGAAGCCGCCGATAAAGTGACGATTCGAAATGTCCTGGCACAGGAAATCCAAATCAAAACCAGCGACATCGCCCGGCGCACGAAGCTTGAAAAATCAATCATGCCGGAGGGGCTCGCCGCGAATCTTTCCATGGCTGAGTTCTCTTCCCTGCTTGATTACCTGCAAAGTCTCGCGAAACAGTAGTTCAAGAATTTCCGCATTTGCCAAAGGTCAACCTGTTTACACCTTTCTGAGGTGACAACTATTCAAGAAATCAGATCGGCCATTGCTGGTCTCTCTCTGGAGGAACGCGCGGAACTGACCTCGGAGCTCTGCGGCTGGGCAGATGACGAATCGGATGAGCAGATGAAACGCGACGCCGCCTTGGGCACGTTCGCCTCACTGAATAAAGAGGCCGACGCAGCACATGCTTCCGGCAACACAACGGGGTTGGGTAAGATCCTCGAGGAAGCGTGAAAATCGAAAGCCGGGGCACACCCGAATTCTGGAAGCTTTATCGCTGCGTTGCCGGTCCGGATCAAATCTGTTGCCCGGAAAAATTATCAGCTATGGGCGATGAACGCGTTCACCCGTCCTGACACTTCAAACCTATTGGCAAACCGAACTGGTCTGTTCGAGCAGGAAACAGTTATCGGGCGGTTGGAAAATTCTCCGGAAGAGTCTTTCTGTGGGAATGGGTCGGAACTCACGAGGAATACAACAAGCGATTCCGTCAGCCTTTCTTGCAGCGCTATCGCGGAGGGAGCACGTGGTTGGCCGGGATTTTTCCTGTCTTCGTGCGGACCAATCCCTGGGCCAATAGCCGGCGCGCTTCTTCGGCCGCATTGCGGAAGCTGTGGCCGTTGTAGGTCTGTACGCTGCCGTCAGCCAGCGCGATATTCCCGCGAAGGCGATGGATGCTCGCCGTCCAGCCAGGCGCATTGCCGTTCTGCCGGAGCTCCAGTGCCAGAACTCCGGGCGGATTCGCCACGCTTTCGCACGTGTCCGGCATCCCGCCAACGATATTTCGATCTCCGGCCACCATCGTGATGGGGAGTTGATCGTAAGCATCCAAACCAGTGAAATAACTGAGCGCATTGGCTCGATTCGAGATTTGCATGAAGCCGTCTGTCGCAGCGGACCAATCCGACGCCGTTCGCCTGGTCTCCAGATCGCTTGGGCACACCAGGATTCGCGGCGAGACAAGTTCATTCGAAAGGGTGAGATAATTCCGCCAGCCTTCCGCCGCCAATGGGCCATACGTTCCGCCGTCCACGGGATCGGTATGCCATGGATAATGCCCGGAGCGGTCCTGGGAAAAGATTTTGCCGGCCACGAGCAACTGGCGCAGATTGGCGAGGCAGAGCACCCGTCTCGCATCTTCCTTCGCCCTCGCGAGAGCCGGCAAAAGCAGTGACGCGAGAATCGCGATGATGGCGATGACGACAAGCAGTTCGATCAAGGTGAACGCCTTCCGCCTGGCGGAGCTCTGACAATCGTTCGAACCTGATCTGCTCATTGTTTATCGATCCCGCGTGGGAGACAAATTCTGGGCCAACCTATAGAACGTGCAGCGGTCCGAGCGCGGTAAAACAACTTGCAACCGATCGGGGAACGATTCCGCCTGGATTGCGACGTTGCTCCAGTGCCCTGGGGTCGTATCGGGAGCACGCTCCAGCGTCCAATTGCTGGCGATCTTTGGCCATGTGAGCACGATACCGTTCGTGATTAAAATAATGTTTAATGGCACGACACGTTCCGGGGTTGGTTCGGCGAAGACAGCCAGATTGCTCCCGACCGCACGTCCCAAAGGATTGTCACTGGACGCAGTCAGCAAACGGCCCGACTGGCTGATGGGGTCTTCCATCGCCATGCTCGTCGAGCCATCTCCATCCAGATTCAGAGCGTCAGACACTCCATAGTCCTGGATTAACAGATCGGCCACTTCGCCAGGCGTCATTCCGAGACTTCCGCCCGCCTCATCCACGGTAAAGAGAATCAGTGTGTTCCGATCGGCCGTTAACCCGATGGCCGTGCGTGCATGAACAGCGGCATACCACGAGTTCGTTGCGGAGTAGTAACCGGCGAGGGGATTAAGGCCACCCGGGGGGCCGGAATAGGTCGGAATCGCCTTTGCTCCGTTGCTGACGATCTGTGCGCTGCCGGAAACGGCATTCCAGAGCGCGACGTTTTCAACGACGTGTTGATTCTCGGAGCGGATGGGATCGAAGTGGACGATCGCGGCCTTGTTCGAACGATCGATGTTTAACGCCGGAGCATAGGGCAGAATGGCATAACTCTGGTCGATATAATCGGGCGCTACGGGTTGAGGTTCGAACCACGAATACACAACTCCTTCGGACGCGGCGAGACCAACCAGGTTTGCATCCAAATCCACCGGCGGGTATGGCAGGTAAAAGTGCGCATTAATCGCCAACTGCGCCTGCTCCTGGTTCAGGAAATCGAGCGTGGTTTGGCGTGCCGTTTCACGCGCTCCGCCTGGGGGCGTGAGCTTGAATCGAACGCCGGGCGCGGTCAGGTCGATGATCGCGATATGCATCGTCTCGTTGCGGGGCCAACTCTCAGTTCTGGTGATGAGAGTCACACCGCGAAACGGATGCGTCGCAAATTCGCTGGCGTTTAAGCTCAAAGCCCATGCAACCAGACAAAATGAGAGGCTTTCGACCATTTGGGTAAGACCCTCGTTTATAGACTCGCGGCGATTGTCCTTTCAACCGTGCGTCTCACCGCCCACGTTCCGGACTGAAACCGGGCCCGAATCGGCCTGGTGGGGCCAAGGCACGGTATTCTGGGCATTGTGTTTGGCACCTTTTGTGCTAAATCTTCATGTCCATTTGATTGTCCAGGAGCGACAATCGAGACCAAAATAAAATGAACTATTGGCGTCCGAGAATCGCGGCGGTTGCCGTTCTTTGCCTTACTTTTGCCTTTCTCGTGACCGTTACACGCGCGGATATGAAGATGGCGCCGTGGTCTGCGCTCTTTAAAGGAATTGATTACGCCGTCGGGACCAACACGGCGACCACCGCCTATCCGAATCACAATGTCATGCACGCCATGCGGGTGGATCTGCAGGACCCGGATATTCAGCTGCTGACGACGCCCAGAATTAGCAATTACCTCGAGGGGTCCCGGGAAGCGGCGGGCCGAACCGTGACGGACTTCCTCAAGCTCAATCACGTGCAGGTGGCCGTGAATGCGAATCTTTTTGATCCGCAAGACTATTATCTCTCCGCGGGCACGCCCATGGATATCTTTGGGCTAACGATCTCGAAAGGGGTTGTCGTCTCGCCCCAGGACAGCCGCTCTTACTCGGCTTGCGTGACTTTCGCATCGAACAATGTCGCGGAGATCATCTACACGAACTGGCCCGCCCGGAGCAATGCCGGCATCTATACCGCCGTAGCTGGTGATTACAACATCCTGATCCAAGGAGTGAATGTGGGTTACCAGTACCGGAACAATTCCGACTCGATTCACGCCCGAAATCCGCGGACGGCCTTTGGTTTGTCACAGGAGAAGCGATACCTCTTCGTGCTCACCATCGACGGCCGGCAACCTGGTTACAGCGACGGCGCACTTGATTTTGAAACAGCCGCCTGGCTGCTCCTCCTTGGCGCTTATGATGGGGTGAATCTCGATGGCGGAGGTTCGACCACCCTGGTGATGCAGAATTCCACAGGGGTTCCGGTGCGACTGAATCGGTCCAGCGCGGTTGCGGACTCTGGCAAAGAGCGAACCGTGGGAAGTCATTTCGGAATTTTTGCCAAGCCAGTTCCTGATTTCATCCAGGATGTCACGGCCAGCCCAGATGATCGGACGGCTCTAATCACCTGGACAACCGAGACGGCGGCAACCGGGCAGGTGGAATATGGCCCTACGACGAATCTGGCTTTCTCGTCCGGGCTGCAATCCGAGCAAACGACGAACCATTCGGTCATCCTCACCGGACTGACGCCGAACACCGCATATTATTATCGCGTCGATTCAAACGCGAGCAATGCGCCGCATAGCTCGCCGATCTACGCCTTTATCACGACGAACTATGTCACCACGAACCTAGTCTTCGATCTGACCAACCTGTGGAAATACTCAACGGATAATCTGGACGGTGTGAATTGGATGTCGCTTGACTACGATGATTCCGGTTGGAAAGGCCCATTCCCCGGCATTCTCTACGCGGATACGACCGGATCCAACAGCGCGATCCTCCAGGAAAATACACAACTCCCGCTGGATCCCTCCACCGGCTATCCCTACACGACTTATTATTTTAGAACGCCTTTCAATGTGACGAATGCTGATCCAGGGATTTCCCTCTACGCCTCTTCCTATGTGGATGACGGAGCGGTGTTTTATTTGAACGGCGTCGAGGTCTATCGGCTCAGAATGCCCGACGCTCCAGCCTCGATTTCGTACTCGGACTTTGCCCTGACCTTTCCTTGCGACGGAGACGCGACGTGCTCGGATGACTTTCAAATCCCTCTCAGCCCCGAACTTCTCCAACTCGGACAGAACGTTCTCGCGGTTGAGGTTCACAATTATAACTCCCGCAGCCATGACATTACTTTCGGAGCTTCCCTTGTGGCCACGATCCCGATTTCCAAGACCGCGCAAATGCAAATCTCGCTCAGCGGCGGTCTGCTCACGATCACCTGGACCGGCTCGGACTTTAGATTGCAACAAGCTGCCAGTCTAAACGGTCCGTGGTCGGATATTTCCGGTTCGGGCGTGGCCAGTCCGTGGCAGGTAGTTGTCACCGGACAGGCTCAATTCTTTCGATTGCAAAAGTGAACACTCTCGCCTTCACAAGAACGTTGTGTTGGAGCGCACTCTTCCTGACGCTGCGCCTTGGACAGGCTTCCGGTGAAGATCAGGGTCTCGGGCCGCTTCCCTCCGGCATCACTTATACGAACGTGCGGACGCAGGAACCGTGGTCAATCCACATCGTTCGTTTCGAAAGAGCGAAACGCCAATTTGAAGTTCATTCGATGCACGCCAATGCCAGCGCCATTGGGTTGAGTTCGCTTTCGCGGCAAGTTCGGGCCTTGAACCCATCGCTCGGTCAGCCTGTCGCCGCCCTGAATGGCGACTTCTATCGGCGAGACTCGGCTTACGCGGGAGATCCGCGGGGCCTTCAGATCTCTTCCGGCGATATATTGAGCGCGCCGGATGGTGGCGCGACGTTTTGGCTGGACGCGGTAGGTGAACCGCACGTGGATGAAGTTACATCTGAATTCCAAGTTAGATTGCCGGATGGAACTTCCCTGCCTTTCGGAATAAATGAGGAACGCCGCTCAGGGCGACCGGTGCTTTATACCTCTTCGTTCGGGGCTTCAACGCTCACGGTTGGCGGCGGAACTGAATGGCTGATCGAGGCGGACGGCCCGGCTTCGCTCAGCCCTTTGCGCGTCGGACGGAAATATTCCGCACGAGTCGCGGCGATTCGACATGGATGCAACTCCGAAATTCCCGCGGGAAAGGCCATCCTCTCCTTCCCGCGAAATCTCAAAATTGCCCGGGTGGAACCGGGTGAAAAAGTCGAACTCTCTACGGTCTGTTCACCGAATTTTCGCGCGGTCCGGACGGCGATCAGCGGGGGACCGATTCTGATTCGTGAGGGAAAGCGGCAGAAGCTTACGGGTGAAGATTCCGATTCGTTTCAATTGAGTTCCATGTTCGAGCGGCACCCGCGGAGCGCTTTGGGATGGAATGATGCCTACTTCTTTCTCGTGGAAGTGGATGGACGCCAAGCCCGCCTCTCGGTCGGAATGACTTTGGATGAGTTAACGCGCTACATGGCGGGACTGGGATGCGAAAATGCCATGAATTTTGATGGAGGCGGTTCCGCGACGCTCTGGTATCTTGGCCAGGTGCGAAACAGGCCGTGTGATGGCCACGAACGAGCCATTGCGAATTCAGTGGTCATCACTTGGAACGATCATTCCGTCGAACGAAAGAAATAGGATGATTGGCCGCGAGAACAACGTATTAAGATGGACCATGCGCTCGGTCACAAGAACGATGCTGGCCGTCCTCGCGTTGCTGTCTGTTTCCTTTCAACTTCGGCCGAGGAATGAAAGCGAGGATGTTAGCGATCTCGCGGAAGAGCTGCTCGGCCAGCCGTCTATTCACCGGATCGCGAT
>DASYTB010000484.1:0-4836 GCA_036002705.1 Verrucomicrobiia bacterium | reverse complement strand
CATGACCGCGATGCTCTACCCGATCATCCTTTTGTTCCTCGCGCTGAGCGTTCTGGTTTTTCTGCTGGTTTTCTTCATTCCGCGGTTCCAGATGATCTTTGCCGGCTTCGGCGCGTCGTTGCCGTTGCTCACTCAGATCATTGTCGGGGCAAGCGAGATTTTGCGGTCGTATGGGCCGATCGTGGCCCTGGTGATTGCGATTACCGTTTTCTTTATTCGTTCCTGGATCGTTTCGGAACGTGGGAAACGCGTCTGGGAAGGTTTCATTCTGAAGGTGCCGGTGATTGGATCGCTTGTGGCGCAATTCGCCATGGCGCGTTTCTCCCGGATGCTGGGGACGCTGCTCAGCGCGGGCGTGCCGTTGATTAATGCGTTGAATGTCGCGCGCCGCTCGATGGGAAACCAAGTGCTCGTGGACGCGGTGTCGAACTCGATCGAACGAGTGAAAGAGGGCAAGCAACTCGGCCCCAGCCTGGGCGATTGCCGGACTTTGTTTGCGGGTTCGGTCCTGGAAATGATTTCGGTCGCGGAGGAAAGCGGTAAGCTGGACCAGGAATTAATTCGCATCGCCAATGTAACCGAAAATGATTTGGACCGTCAGTTAAAGGCGACGGTCGCGCTGGCGGAGCCGTTGATGCTTTTTTTCATCGCTGGATTCATCGGGACAATTTTTATCGGAATGGTTATCCCTATCTTCACACTCCAGGACTATATCAAATAATTTTATGAAAATATGCCTTCACCCAAGCCATAAAGCTCCCAAAGCGGGCTTCCAGCGAAGGGGCTTTACTCTCATCGAACTGCTGCTCGTTCTTGTCATTCTTGGAATCCTCGCGGCCATCGTGGTTCCGAAGTTCTCTGGGCGAACAGAACAAGCGCGCATTGCCGCCGCGCAATCGCAGATTTCCACCTTCGGAGTTGCGCTCGACGCGTTCGAGGTCGATAACGGCTACTATCCGAAAGGCAAGAACGGCCTTGCGGATTTGGTCCAGCAACCACGGGACGCGCAAAACTGGAAGGGTCCCTATCTCAAGGGCGAAATACCGAATGATCCCTGGGGGCATGCTTATGTTTACGAGTATCCCGGCCGGCATAACCCAAGTTCCTACGACTTGATGTCGGCTGGCGCTGACGGACGCGCAGGAAGTGACGATGACATTACCAATTGGTCCCAACCGAAGCAGAAGCAATAAGCACTCTGGCCGCGCCGCCTTTACTCTGATCGAGTTAATTCTTGTGATGGCGCTGATGATGATCGTGCTCGGAGTGGCCGCGCCATCTCTCAGCCCCTTCTTTAAAGGACGCAATCTCGACTACGAAGCCCGCCGCTTGCTTTCGCTTACCACCTACGGAAGAAGCCGCGCTATTTCCGAAGGCATCCCGATGCTCCTCTGGATTGATCTGCAACGACGCAGCTACGGCTTGCAAGCCGCCGCCGGCTATCTCGATTATGATCCTAAGTCCGTTTCCTACAATCTGGACCCAAACCTGCGGATGGAAGTTACGATGCCGATCCTTTCCTCCGCCGTTCCCATCAGCCTGCCGGATCGCGTGATCGGCAATCGGCCCACCATTCGCTTTACTCCCGATGGTTTTATCGGCCTAACCAGCCCGGTCCGAGTGTTGATCGAGCAGGGGAGTCGTGATGTCGTGGCGCTCGTGGAAAACACCAACGTGTTTCGATATGAACTTCAACCGGTCAATACCGCGACGGCCTGGCGCTAAATCGCCCGGGCGCGCCCTGACTTGCGCGTTTACGCTGGCGGAAGTGCTGGCCGCTCTGGTCTTCATGGCCATCGTCATTCCCGTGGCCGTCGAAGGCATGCGCGTGGCGAGCCTGGCGGGCGAGGTCAGCCAGCGCAAAGCGACGGCGGCGCGGATTGCCGACCGTGTCTTAAACGAACTGATCGTGACTGGCCAATACCAATCGGGATCGCAGCGCGGTGTTATCAACGAAGGAAGTCAGCAGTATTCATATTTGGTGCGCTCTCAGCCCTGGAACGAAGACGCTCTATTGCAAGTGACGGTCGATGTTACTTATTCCGCCCAAGGGAAGCAATATGACCTCCTCTTAAGCACCCTGGTGGATAATAATATTCAATGACCACGCGCCCACATAGCTTATTTAGCTGTGTCCCGAAGGGCCTGCCGGAAATAGTCCGGAGTTTCAACGCCGGCCTATTCTCGAAAGGTCCCTTCGGGACTAAAGGACCGAGTTACGCCGGCTTCACCCTCATCGAGATTCTTATCGCCATTTCCATTTTTGCCATTGTTCTAGGTGCGATCAATACGGTCTTCTTCGCGGCCCTGCGCCTGCGCAACCGGACCCAGGCGGCGCTGGATCGCGCCCTGCCGGTCGAGCAGGCCATCACAATGATCAAACGTGATTTGGAGAATATCTGTATCCCGAATGGAACACTGACCGGGCCGCTCGAAACAACTCCTGGCACGAACGATATTATCGGCGCGACTACTCCTACTTTCTTCACCTCGACCGGGTCCGTCGATGAAATGAGTCCCTGGGCAGACGTGCAAAAAGTTTCCTATACCTTGGTGGAATCGCGAACGAATCGATCCCAGGGACGTGATCTTGTTCGGCTCGTGAGCCGAAACCTGCTCGCGCAAATGCCGGAAGTCCCGATCCACCAGTGGCTCATCGGCGGGGTGCAAGCCATCGGCTTCCTTTTCTATGACGGTTCTCAATGGCGTCAGTACTGGGACGGCACAAATGAAATGACGAAACTGCCGCGAGGCATCAAAATGCAGATTCAGCTTGCGCCGCAAATCGAGAATGGACAGCGCTCAGCCTTGCCTCCCTTGATCGAACTCGTGGTGCCGATGGCTTCGACCGGCGGCACGAACAATCTCTCGCAAACGACGCCATGAGGTTAAACGCTTCAACTAGCCAAAACCTGATCGGTCGGAGGGACATATGGCCCGCCCCAGAGGATTGCCTCGACGGGTTCGAGGGCTTTGTCCCGACGGGACACCATGACAATAGCCCGGCGTTTCAACGCCGGGTGGAACAGGAGCAATACCTTTTTGACGGATGTCCCGGCGTTGAAACGCCGGGCTATTGTCAAAAATCCCTTCGGGATGAGCGCCGGACCGGGCAACCGAGGCGGTTGTCGTGCCAGTCCACTCGCGGCGGATCGGTGCTGATCATTGTTCTTTGGGTGGCGCTCGGGTTGATCAGCGTCGCGCTCTACTTTGGCAATTCGATGTCGCTGGAAATGCGCGCGGCGGACAACCGCCTGGCCACCCTCCAGGCCCAACAGGCGATCGCGGGCGCGACGCGTTATGTGGCCTTTGTCCTGAGTAATTCGGTGGATTCAGGTTCAGCGCCCGATCCACTCACCTACGTCTCCGAAGCCGTTCCCGTAGGTGATTCGCTTTTCTGGCTGATTGGGCGGGCGACAAACATCGCGCAGGTTAAGGCGGATACGCCCGTCTATGGCCTCATCGATGAAGCCTCGAAGCTGAATCTGAACACCGCGACCGTGGATATGCTTTCGAATCTGACCCGCATGACTCCGCAACTTGCCGCCGCGATCATCGATTGGCGCGATTCGGATGACACGCCGACGGTAAACGGTGCTGAGTCAGATATCTATTCGATGCGAATGCCTCCCTACCGGGCGAAAAACGCGAAGTTCGAAACGGTTGAAGAACTGCGAATGGTTTGGGGAGCGGACCTGGATATCCTCTATGGCGAAGATTCGAACCTCAATGGAACGCTGGACCTGAACGAAAACGATGGCGATGCCTCTCCTCCTTCCGACAACCGGGATAGCCGATTAGATCCGGGAATTCTCGAATATCTGACTGTTTACAGCCGGGAAAGCGTTCTACGCACAGACGGCTCCGGGTCGAACAAGGTGAATGTGGCCACGGCGGCGGGCGTGCAGCAACTCCAGGCGGTTTTGGGCCAACGGTTAGGCACGGACCGCGGGGGCCAAATAGCCCGCCTTTTTACGGGGCCGGGCCGGCAGCCGGCAACCAACATGTTGCAGTTCTATGTTCGGTCCCAAATGACACCGGATGAATTTGCGCAAGTTGAAGGAGATATCACGTTCTCCGATCAACCGATCGACGGGTTGGTCAACATCAACACGGCGCCGCAAGAGGTCCTCGCTTGCATTCCCGGGATTGGCCCTGATAACGCGGCGGCTGTTGCGGGGTACCGTCAAAACAATTCCGGCAGTCTCCAAACGGTTGCCTGGTTAACCCAGGCGATCGATCAACAAAGCGCTTTGCGGGCCGCGCCCTACATCACCACGCACAGCTTTCAATTTACCGCCGACATCGCCGCGGTCGGTCATAACGGGCGTGGGTATCAGCGGGTCAAAGTTGTCTTTGACACCGCGGATGGAACTCCGCAGATCAAATATCGGCAGGATTTGTCGCGTTTAGGCTGGGCACTGGGCCGGACAACGCGCACTCTTTTGCTGTCCCAGAGATATACACGATAAAAGACGCACGATGGTAGCCCCATTCAAGAAACAGGTTCCGACGACCATTCTCGCGCTGGCTTTCGAAGAGAATCAGGTTTTTGCGGTGCATTTGCGCCGTTCCGGCGCGGGCGCGCAGCTTCTGAAGAGCTGCCAGTTCGAACTTTCCGGAAACCCATTCGGCCTCGCAACGGAGGTTCTCGGAAATGAGCTGCGGAAGAAGCTGGATGAACAGGACATCAAGGAGGGGAAGTGCGTTGTCGCTTTGCCGCTCCAATGGGTTCTCAGTTTTCAACTCCAGCTTCCGGAAATGCCTCCCCTCGATAGCGAGGCTTTTCTAATTACCGAAGCGGAACGAAATTTTCCCTATGATCCTGAATCGCTC
>DASYTB010000483.1:0-15647 GCA_036002705.1 Verrucomicrobiia bacterium | reverse complement strand
GGCGTCCCCGTTGCGGGGTTCGGAATTCGGCGTGAAGACTACCCGATCCCCGGCAAAGAACTTTGTTTCCATGCTGTCACCCTCGATGATGATGGCAAAAGCATTGGCGTCGCGGCATTCTGTTTCCACCCATTCCTCGAGCTGATTCGCCAGGTCTTCGTAGGCACGCGCCTGCCCCGCCGCCGCCCAACTTACCACCGGCGCGCGTTTTGACGGGGGCTCACTGACCAAAGGATTCGGAGAGGAATCCTTTATCTTGTCCCAAATCGCCTGCGGAGAAATGCTTTGCCGCTCAGCTTTGTCCATGAAATCCAAAATGGAGCGCTCAAGACGAGGCGACGGAATTTTCTTTCCCTTTTCGATCAGGACGAGGTAGGTGCGGTGGATTCCCAGGACGGAGGCAAGTTCCGCTTGGGTTAGTCGCAGGCCCTTGCGTAGTCTGCGCAACTTTTGAAGGTCGAGGCTCGAACTTCGCGCGATCTCCGGATTTTCCCCGGTTGGCTGGCTGGTCTCTCCATAAGTTTCAGGTTCCATTGAGACAGCGTTTTCTTCCATAATTCAGCTTGAAATGTAACTTCGACCAGTATTGGGCTAAATGTCACAACTATGCAAGCAGAACTTTTTGTCTGGATTAGGTCCAAATGAGTTTCCCGATGACGGATAGGTCATTGTTTCATAGGCCAATTGGCTCTAAGCAGGCCCTTGTAGCCACCGATCAGTGAAGAGACGTTCTTATAGCCCATTTTCTGGGCTGCCTCCGCCGTCAGGATTGAGCGAAAACCACCGCCGCAATACATGATTAGTTCGGCGTTCTGGTCTGGAATGGTCTTCTCAACGTCCCGCTCCAGTACTCCTTTTCCAAGGTGAATCGCTTGCACCGCATGGCCTTCTCGCCATTCATCACCTTCCCGCACATCGACAAGAACTGCTTTGGGATTCTTCTTCAATCGTTCGCCTAATTCCTGGATAGTAATCTCCTTCACACGCGCGCGCGCTTCATTGACCATTTTGAGAAAACCCGGTGAGTGATCCATAACGGGAGCGTAGCCCGTTCAAGAAAACTCGCTCAAGTTTTTTCCGCACCCGGTTGCAGCGCTCGCGGCGCTCCGCGCAGCGGCTCGGGGGAAATCACTGCCCGCCTTCTTCAATTCATAAACGCACTCACTTATTTTACGTTTTCCTTCGAACTTTATTTCGAGCAAATCTCCCGGCCTTTGGTGGATCATCGCGAATAGCGCCTACAGCTCCCAAGCTGAGCCACGCGGACGAAAAGCGCTAGAAAACCCGGCGGCACCAAAACTGGAGGGGGGCCACAGCAGGCTTATTTCTTCCTTGGAAATTTTGCTTTGAATGCTATAAGCGTGGATAGTGTCCAAGCAGCAGATGAGTGTTGTCAGTCTTCCAGAACGCGCCAGTGAACCCCGAGAAAGCGAGCGAACGGCGCTGCTTAAGCTGCTGGCTGACGAGGACGCGGGTGTTTACCAGACCATCCGGGCGAAAATTCTGAGTTTTGGTTTTTCGGCGGTCCGCTGGCTGCAGCCGAACACGCTGAGCAGCGACCCGGTTTTGCGCCGGCGGGCGACTGAAATCATTCAGTTTCTTTCGCGCCAGGCCGCGGACAACCGGTTTCTGGCGTTTTGCCTCACGCAAAACGAGGACCTCGATGTGGAGGAAGGATCGCTGTTGCTGGCTCAGACGCAGTATCCGGACATCAATACTCTGGCCTACCAGGCGCTGTTTGACAGTTACGCGGCGGACCTGCGGGAGCAGATCAATCCTTCCGCTCCGGCGGATCAAGTGGTGGCCGTGATAAACCATTACCTTTTCGAGGAGTTGGGTTATCACGGAAACGAGGAGAACTATTATGATCCGGAGAACAGCTACTTAAATCGAGTGGTGGATCAGCGCACCGGCAACCCGATCAGCCTTTGCTGCATCTATTTGTTTCTCGCCCGGCGGCTGAAGCTGCCTTTTGTCGGGATCGGCATGCCCGGCCACTTCCTCTGCCGTTACCAAACGGCGACGGAAAATACGGTTTTTATCGATGCGTTTAATCGAGGCAAGCTTCTCACGCGGGCTGATTGCGTGAAGTATCTCGTGCATACGCGCGATGGGTTCAAAGATTCGCATTTGGCGCCGGTCACGGGCCGGCGCACCTTGTTGCGGATTTGCGCGAACCTGCACCAAATTTACACGCAGCTTTCGTTAAGCGAGGAAATGTCCCGCTTTCAGCGCTACATCGTAGCCTTAGGTAAATAATTGGCAGTAATTCGCCTTCAGGCAATGTTCTCCGAGGGCTTCGCCGCCGCGTGCAGACTCATGATTCCTCCCAGGAAATTGGTCACCTCGACGTGAAAACCCAGGTTCCCGAGCATTTCGGCGATGCCTTGCTGGGCCGGATAATTCTTCAGGGACTCGATAATATAAGCGTAGGCAGCGGCATCGCCACAGAATATAAAGCCGAAAAGCGGCACGACCACTCGCAAATAGCTAAAATAAAGCGTCCGCCAGAGGAGATTGGCCGGCCTGCCGAAATCCAGGATCAGCAGGCGTCCGCCCCTCTTTAAAACCCGGTGCATTTCGCTCAGGCCCTGCTCGAAATCGGCTAAGTTGCGTAATCCGTAGCCGATGGCAATGACATCGAACTGCTGGCTATCGAAGGGCAGGTGCAAAGCATCCGCCTGCACCAGTTCAGCATCTTGGCCGAGCCGCCGCCTGGCTTGCGCGAGCATTTGCGGGCTGAAATCGCAGGCAAACACCGTGGCGCACTCCTTCGCGAAGCGAACCGCGAGATCCCCGGTGCCGCAACAAAGATCGAGCGTACGCAGGCCGGATGAGATGCGTGACTCCAGGACGAGACGGCGTTTCCAAAGCCGGTGCAGCCCGAGGCTTTGCAAATCATTAATGAGATCGTAGCGGAAGGCGATCCGGGCAAAGAGTTCCTGAACGCGCTTGGCCCGCTCCGGTCCTGGCGCATAGTATTTATCCTTCATTTAGCGAGCCGCTTGGAATTCAGCAAAGAAGCGAAAATATAATGCATTTTGGAACGACATTTGCTAGGTTCAGTAAGGATAAATTCGGACCCGATTCCGAGGTTCAACCGATCGCATTTGCAAACACGGACAGAACTCTTTCGCTGGATCGTCCTGGCCGCAACCGTAATCTTTTGCGGTGGTTCGGAAAGGTCGTTGGCCGCCGTCGTCGATGCGGTCCCGCCCAGCGCGCGACGGCATGATTTGATTGTCAAGTTTCGGGATTCGGGCAACCCGGCCGATAAGACACACGCCCTGCGGAACGCCACGGCGTCCGACCCACTTGGCCCGGTTCTGGGCCGGCAAGGGGCCGGCCAGGCGGCGGCCACTGGTTTTCAACTCCTGACGATTCATCCCCAGGTCGATCTCGGAGCGGAGATCGCGCGCTTGCAAAAAAACCCGGCCGTTGAGTTCGTTGAACCAAATTACCCGCTGAAGCTGGAAGCCAGCGCGATTACGCCGAACGATTTTGAATTCGCCCGGCAGTGGGCTCTTTCGAATCCAGGCGGGACGGATGCCAAGACCAACGCGGATATCGATGCGACCGAGGCCTGGGCTTATACAACCGGTGATAAGAAAGTTATCGTCGCCGTGGTTGATACGGGGATTGACTACTTTCACGAAGACCTCGTGGATAACCTTTGGGTGAACCAGAAGGAGATCCCGTTCAACGGCATCGATGACGACGGCAACGGATTTGTGGACGACTATTATGGCTACGATTTTGTTTCGAACGACAGCGATCCCTTTGATGACAACGAGCATGGCACGCATGTCGCGGGCATTATCGGCGCCAGGGGAAATAACGGGATGGGGATTTCGGGGGTTTGCTGGAATGTCTCGATCATGGCCGTCAAAGCTTTCGATGAAAACGGAAATGGGAATGTCTCGGACGCCATCTCAGCGATTACCTATGCGGTCAAAAATGGGGCGCGGATTATTAACGCGAGTTGGAGTTCGGATGAAAAAAGCCGCGCCCTGGAAGAAGTCTGCCAATATGCGGCGGACGCTGGCGTGTTGATCGTGGCCGCGGCGGGAAACAGTCACACCGATGCTCCGGTCTATCCCGCGGGCTACGACACCGTGCTGGCCGTGGGCGCGACGGATGCCAAAGATGCGCGCGCGACGTTTTCAAATTCCGGCGCCTATGTGGATGTGGCCGCGCCGGGCGTGGATATTCTTTCCACATTGCCGGAGAATGGTTACGGCCTGCTGAGCGGCACTTCCATGGCCGCGCCGCACGTGGCGGGCGTGGCGGCTCTGGTGCTCTCGCGCCACCCGGAGTATGGCCGTCAGGAACTGTTCGATATCCTGATCAACTCCGTCGATCCGATTACCTTCGATCAACCGCTGGGGAATGGACGAATCAATGCCGCGCGAGCTGTTCTTATGGATCAGCCGTTGCCGATGGCGCGCCTCTCGATCACTGCGACACTGACAGGGGAGATTGATGCCACCGGAAGCGCCGGGGGTGCGTTCTTCGCTGGTTACGGATTGTTTATTGGTTCGGGCCGCGGGCCGACCAACTGGATTCAAATCACGAATTCGATTCAACCGCTGACTAACGCCTTCATCGCCACCGTCAATAGCGGGTTGATTCCGGATGGTGCGGCGGTGGTTCAGCTTGTGGTTTCAAATCGAACGGGCAACGCGGCGGTGGTGAACTCGCCCGTACAGGTGCTCAATGCGCTCGTTTCCTATCCCCTTTCCGGGGACGTCCTGTCGCCCGGCAAGTTCGAGATTCGAGGCACGGTGTACGGCCTTCACAAGACTTACCAACTGTCCTATGGCGTCGGATTGAATCCGACCGAATGGCAGCCGCTCGGGGGTACCAACACCGGACAGATTATCGAGGGCGAGCTTGGCAAATGGGACGCCACCGGTCTCCCGACTGGATACTATTGCTTGCGGTTGGTCACGTTGGACCCGGGCTCCGAGTCGGAATTTCAAGCGCCCGCCATTTATATTGATCATCATCTCAAACCAGGCTGGCCGGTCCACCTGGCGACGGACGCCGATTTTCCGACCGCCGAGTGGCGAAATCTGCGCGTGGCGGACCTGGATGGGGACGGCAAAGCGGAATTGGTGCTGATCGATGCCGGGACACGAACGCACCAGCAAACATTGATGGTTTATTCCTTATCCGGCGAATTGCTCTGGTCTCGAGAACTCGGGTTCGATATTCCGCCAGACATTCCGGCCATTGGCGATATCGATGGCGATGGAAAGATGGAGATCTTCGTGGACGGGCCGAATGGGATTCTCGGATTTCACTACGATGGTACTCCACTCGGAGGAGGCTGGCCGGTCCAAACCCAAACGAGCAATCACGCCAAAGTTCTCGCTGACCTGGACGGCGATGGCCATCTGGAGCTGATCACGTTTTCCCAGGAGTACAGCGCCACCCAGGTCCCCGAGTTGCGCGAATTGGCGGTTTACGCCGCGGATGGGAATCTGATTCGCCATTGGCTGCTGCCGTGGTGCGGCTTTACCAACGATGTGCAGAAGATCTTTCCGGCCGTGGCGGATCTGGACGGTCAACCGGGGTTGGAAATCGTGGCCGTATCCGGCTGCTCCCAGATTTCCGCCTACGATTATCGGCGAGCGGATCCGATCTGGCAGGCTAATGTGGACGGAACGATCTTGGCCTCGCCAGTGATTGGCGACGTCGATGGCAACGGATCTCCAGATATCGTCGTGGCCACCGCCTCCTCGAACGGCGCGACCAACGCCGGTGTTTATATTTTCAACGCGAGCGGTCAACGCTGGCGCGGCTGGCCGGTGCTCGAAGACTATTCATTTGAAACCTCTCCCGCGCTGGGCGATCTCGACAAGGATGGCCGGCTGGAGATCGTTCTGCCCAGCACCAAGCCAGCGACTTTGCACGTGCTGCAATGGGATGGTTTCGAGGCGGATGGTTGGCCCGTGGACGCTTTTGCCAGCTCAACCAGCCCGCGCCTCGGGGCGACGATCGCCGATGTGAATGGCGATGGTTTTTCGGACGTTATCCTGCCTCAACTCGGGCTAACCCCGTTGGCTTTGACTTTTGATGACCCGAGCTACATTGGTGGAATCACCGCCTGGGAGTTCTCGGGGCGCACGATTCCTTTAAACGGAACGAATAAGATCGGATCGTTCCCCATGGACGTGCTGAACCAGGCGCGCTGGAACAAAGCGGCTCCAGCGGTGCTGGGCGACTTGGATGGAAACGGTTTTTTGGATATTGTCGCGACGTCGCTGCAGGAGCGCACGTTTGGGTCGCTGCGCAAAGTGAAAAACCGCAGTGGATTATATGCTTGGGAACTCTCAGGAGCAAAGTCCGGGCTTCCGGTGGAGTGGCCGATGTTAGGCCATGACGCGCAGAATTCCGGGCGTTACTCCCTGCCGCTCGCTTCGATCATCATTCCGACGAATGTGACCCGCGCGATTCGCGACCGGGTGATCGCCGGGGAAGACCGCGAGCTGCGCATCGAGCCTTTGCAGAACGACTGGAACGCAACGGCGTTTCCGCTGACACTGATTAACTTTACTCAGCCAACGAATGGCACGGTGCGACGGGCACCGGACAGCGAGAGTGCCCTGATCTATTTATCGCGCACGAATTCCTCGGGCGCGGATCTCTTCACTTACACGATGCGGGACACGAACGGATTCACCAGCACCGCCAATGTCGTGATCCGGATTAAGCCGGTGGACTATCCGCCGGTGGCCGGGGATATGGACCTGAGTGTTAAGAAGAATGCCTCGGTCGACCTCGCGTACCAAGGCAAGGATATCGAAAACGAGCGCCTTTCGTTTCGGGTGGTCCAGGGCCCGGACCACGGCGAACTGTGGAGTTATCCGACCGTGGCGACGTACTATCCAGCCAAGGGTTTCTTCGGCTCCGATTCGTTTACCTATGTGGCCAATGATGGGGCCCAGGACAGTCTGCCGGCCACAGTGCGAATCACGATCGTAAACAGCAACAATCCTCCGGTCGCCGTTTCACAAGACCTGCTGACCAAAACCAATCGGTCCATTTTTATTACGCCGGGAGCGGATGATCCCGATGGCGACCCGCTCACCTTTGAATTAGTGACGCTGCCCGACCACGGCGGCTCGGTCGCGCCCGAGAACGGCGGTTTCCGGTTCAACCCGGACACGAATTTTTTGGGAGAGGTGTCATTTAGTTTCCGCGCTTTTGACGGAACGGTTTATGGGGACCCGGCGACGGTCACGGTTACGGTGATCGCGACGAACGCGACGCCGAGGGCGAACGGTTCGACCTTGGCGGTCCAGCCAAACAAGGCCACGCCGCTGAAACTCTCCGGGGGTGATCCGGATGGAGACAAAATCAGTTTCACCCTTCTCAGCAACCCGTTGCACGGAGCTCTCTCCGGCACCGCTCCAAATCTCACCTATACTCCTATCACCAATTACACGGGTCCGGATCGATTTACGTTCCAGGTCTCGGACAGCTTCGCCAACAGTGATCCGGCCACCGTGAACATTCAGGTCTCAAAGCAAAATCGGCCGCCCAAAGCGAACAATCAGAACGTCTCTACCTCCTCGGGAGTGCCGCTGATCATTCACCTGGACGCGTCCGATCCGGACCAGGACCCGTTGCGTTCCGTGATCCTAAAGGGGCCGCTCTACGGCCTGCTCTACGGCGGCGGAACGAATCTTACCTATGCCCCCAATGCAGGAGCGGTGGGAGGGGACACTTTTACTTACAAAGTGTGGGATGGGCAGAAATTCAGCGAAATCGCCCGCGTCATCGTTCAAGTGAATCCGCCGCGCGACCAACAACCGCCCTCGTTCGCGTCCATCGACCGAAAAAATGACCTCGTGGAACTGACCTTGAGCCTGCCGAGCGACAAGCCATTCTCCATCCAATCCTCGACCAATCTGACCGACTGGATCACCATTCTCGGACCGGTGACTTCCACCGAGCAAACGTATGTTTATCGCGACACAAACGCGCTGATTCAGACTCGTTTTTACCGGGCCTTCCGCGACGGGAATTAGAGGGCGGCGACTGCCGAGGCGCGCTTGAATCTTCCTGGCTCAAACTCATCCGCGTGATAGGAACTGCGCACCATCGGCCCGCTCGCGACGTGGGTGAAACCCATTTCCTCGGCCACACGGCCATGCTCCCGGAATTTCTCCGGAGAAACGAACTCAACCACCGGAAGATGGTTCAGCGTTGGCTGTAGGTACTGGCCAAGCGTGAGGATATCGCAATCCGCCGCGCGCAAGTCACGCATGGCCTGAACAAGTTCGGCTTCAGATTCGCCGAGCCCGAGCATGATTCCGGACTTCGTATAAACTTCTCCGCCGCGCTCTTTCGCCTTGCGCAAGACGGCAAGTGAACGGTCATACGTGGCGCGGGAGCGGACGCTCGGAGTCAGGCGCCGAACTGTTTCAAGGTTGTGGTTGAAAATCTCGGGTTTCGCGGAAAGCACCAGCTCGATGGCGAAATCCTTTTCGTTAAAATCAGGCACAAGAACCTCGACCACAATTCCCGGATTCATCTCCCGGACCGCCTCGATCGTCCTGCAAAAATGATCCGCGCCGCCATCCGCCAGATCATCACGGGCGACGGCGGTAATCACGACGTGTTTGAGCTGCATCCGGCGAGTCGCTTCCGCCACGCGGGCGGGTTCGTCGCTTTCCAACGCGAACGGTTTGGCCGTCGTGACGGCGCAGAAGCCGCATGCGCGCGTGCAACGGTCACCGGCGATCATGAAAGTGGCGGTGCCTTTGCTCCAGCATTCCCAATGGTTCGGGCATTTCGCGCTTTCGCAGACGGTGTGGAGGCGCAGGTCCTGGAGAAGATGGCGCGTTTCAAAAAAGCCGCCGGAACTGGGCAGCTTGATTCGAAGCCACTCGGGGAGCCGAGGGCGGTTGGGCAGAAATGCTGTGGTCACTATTTAATTTTAGTAGCGGTTCGCACGAGTCCCGCTACAACAACCTTAACTTTTTACGGCCGACTTTTCCAGCTTGTTCCAGAATTCATCGAGCTGATCGGTGTCGAAATCGGCGAGCACTTCGCCATCGACTTCGATGACAGGCGCTAAAGTCTGCCCGGAAAGCTCGAACATTTCCTGGCGCGCCTTTCGGTCACTCATGACGTCGAGCGTCTCGTGCTGAATGCCCCGCTCTTCCAGCCAATCCATCGCCTCATGGCACCAGCCGCAAAACGGCTTGATAAAAAGCCGTACTTGATTCGGTTTCATAACCCTTTGCAAATACCTGGGGGCAACTTACGAAAGAGCGGTCGAAAGTCGAACCCGTTTTGCGGGTCAGAGTTTTGCCGCCCCGCTAACGTGGAGGACAGGTGATCCGAAATGGAGCAAGGAGGGCCAAAACTGGCTTCCTTGGTAGCCTCCACCCGCGAGCTGAGGCGTT
Source organism: Verrucomicrobiia bacterium (assembly GCA_036002705.1). GTDB lineage: Bacteria > Verrucomicrobiota > Verrucomicrobiia > Limisphaerales > SXQI01 > DASVNK01. Next base: position 6,225 of record DASYTB010000483.1, on the reverse strand, counting down.
GCCTACGGGAGCTGTTTTGGCCTTACAAAGTGGGCCGTGCCTGGGTATGTTGGGCGGGTGAACGCCATGCAACAGATCGCGCGCATTCTGTGCGTGCTTTTGACGGGGCTTTCGTGCTTCGCCGCAGATTTTTTAAGAGCGCCGCCGCCGAAAACGAAGGTTTCACTGCTCCTTTCGCACACCGCCGCGCGGCCGGGCGAAACGATCACCGCCGCGTTGCGTCTGGATTCAGAACCGGGCTGGCACACTTATTGGCGAAACGAAGGCGACGCCGGCATTCCCACCAGCATCGAATGGATACTGCCACCGGGAATCACGGCCAGCCAGATCGAGTGGCCCGCGCCCGAGAAGTTGGTGATCCTGAAGTTGTTCGCCTACGTGTATGAAAGGGAAATTCTCCTGCCCGTTCCACTCCATATCGCCGCGAACGCCAAGCCCGGAACGGTGGCGTTGAAAGGCTCGGTCGGTTGGTTGGAATGCAGTGAGAGCAATTGCGTACCGCAAGATGGCAAAGTGAGCAACACGCTTGTCATTGGCGGGGAATCCACCTTGTCCCCGGACAAGAAACTAATCGAAGAATGGCGCGCTCGCATCCCGAAACCAAAGCCGGACTTAGTCGTCACCGCGTCCTGGGAGTTGACCAAAGGTCCGAAGGTGCGGCGACTCGTCATTGAATGGGTGAGCAAAGGCACGATCTCCAAACCCGACTTTTATCCCTTCAAGTCCGAGAACTTCACGGTTAAAGGCGAAACCGAAATCCTCCAGGCGAACGCGGACAAGATTCGGCTGCGCAAACCGGTGGAACTGGAGAATGGCTCCTGGCCGGATCAGATTAGCGGCTTGGTTTTGGATCAAACAGGGGAACGGCCGACTGCGTTCGAAGTGACCTTGAGCGTGCCGCCCCTCCAAGGCCAAATTGGGACCATCGCTTCAACGCAAAACGTCGGCCAACCCCAAAGTCCGGCACCGATCGAACTGGGCGGTGCGAAAGGCGGGCCCAGTTCCCTTTGGGCGATTTTCGGCCTGGCATTTCTCGGCGGGTTGATCTTGAACATCATGCCGTGCGTTCTCCCGGTGATCGCGCTGAAAATTCTTGGTTTCGTCAATCAAAGCCGCGAGGAGCCGAAGCGGGTTCGTCAATTGGGCCTGCTCTATATGCTGGGGGTGCTGACCTCGTTCGCCGTGCTGGCTGGAGTTCTTCTGGGCGCGCGCCGGGCCGCGGGCGATGTGAACTGGGGCATGCAGATGCAGAATCCCTACTTCGTCGTCGGCATGACCGTTCTTGTTACTTTGGTGGCTTTGAATCTTTGGGGAGTTTTTGAGATCACGCTTTCCGGCGGAGCGTTGGGAACGGCCAGTGAGTTGGCGGGACGAGAGGGGCGTTCGGGCGCTTTTTACAATGGCGTGCTCGCCACGCTGCTGGCGACGCCCTGCACTGCACCCGCGTTAGGCGCGGCGGTGGGCGCCGTCCTCACCCAACCGGATTACATCGTGGTGATCACGTTTCTGATGATCGGTCTCGGTCTCGCTCTTCCCTATGTGGCTCTTTCCTGGAATCCAGGCTGGCTCAAGCTGCTTCCGAAACCGGGCGCCTGGATGGAAAAGTTCAAGATGGCAATGGGCTTTCCCATGGCGGCCACCGCCGTCTGGATGTGGAGCTTCGGTGCCCGCCACTTTGGAAAATCCGGCGGGCTTTGGCTTGGCCTTTTCCTTGTTTTCATCGGCCTCGCCGCGTGGATTTATGGCGATTTCGTTCAGCGCGGCGCGAAACATCGCGGGCTGGCCCGAGTCCTTGCGATTCTCGTGTTGCTGACCGGATATAGCTGGACACTCGAAGCCAAGCTGCACTGGCGTCACCCGCCCACGGCCCTCGCCGCCGCGGATGAGATTGTGAACGAGCCCGGCGGCATCACCTGGAAACGTTGGAGTCCCGAGGCCGTGACCAAAGCGCGCGCTGAAGGCCATCCGGTGCTCGTCGATTTCACGGCGGATTGGTGCTTCACTTGCCAGGTCAACAAACAAACCGGCATCGAAGTCGATTCGGTGAAAGCGAAGCTCAAAGAACTCAGCGTCGAAACACTCGTGGCGGATTTCACCCTGCGTGACCCGAAAATCGGCGCGGCGATTCGCGCCTTTAACAGGCCGGGCGTGCCGCTCGTCGTTGTCTATCCTGCTGACGCCCTCGGCGCGCCGATCCTTGTCGAAGGACAACCCTGGCTCACACCGGGCATCGTCCTGAACGCGCTGGATCTCGCGACAAAGAACTCGCGAAGCGGCTCGCTGGGCGAAAAAGTGACCGCAGGTTTCTAATCGATTTATTTCGAATCAACTTGCCCCGGATGGCTTTGCCCCTTTCTCACGAAGCCAGTTCACCAGAGCCTCGCGTCCAGTATCCAGCCCTGCCGACTGGCTTATCTCCAATGGTGTTTCCCTGACATAGTCCGGGACCCAATTCAGATTCGCACCTCGCGCCAAGAGATATTCAGCAGTGCGGCGATAGCCACCCCGACAGGCTTGCCAGAAGGCATGGTTCACCTCTTCGCTTGATGACGAACCCTCCGTGAGGAACTTCTCCAGCATGGGAGTCATTCCTAGCGCGGCTGCGTGCCATAGTTTCTCGACCTTGGCCCCGTGATTGAGCAGCAGTCGCGCGACGCGCCAGCATCCGTAACCAATCGCATTTTCCAAGGCCGTGCCGCCTGCAATTGATCCGCCCCTGGCCTCAATGTCCGCGCCACCAAGGAACAGGGCTTCGGCAACCTCAACATCGTCGTTACTGGCTGCATATTGAAGCGGGGTTTCTCCAGGTTCGTCGCCGGCCCCGCCGGTTCTGGCATTTGGATCCGCTCCATCGGCGATAAGGATTGTCACCACCTCGGGACCGTTCGGAAAAAATCCGGGCCAATCGGTGACAATGTGCAAGAGGGTCCCAGATCCACGTTTATCCGCGATGCGCGCTGCAGAAAGGCCTGGGTGGTCAGCGAGCACTTTTCGAAGAGCCTCCAAGCCGCCGCCGCGTATGGCCTGGGTGACTTCGTCTGCGAGTTGATCTCCCTTTCTCAGAATCATAACCGGTTCTCCAACATCAATACGTTTTTGCTTTCCCCATACTCAATTCGAATAACGCACGCGACCATTTAATAAGACGCACGCACGACTGTGAAATATTCTGATTAATCGCCCATTCGTTTTGAATCCATAAAATCCTTGGCAATCGCCCCGTGGTTCGACCAACAATTCACTATGTCGATTCGGAACAGCGCGCTGGCGGCCTTTCGTCTCGTGCCGATACAAAAGGCCGGGGAGGAAAGTCCGCTCCGGATTTGCCTGCTGGCGCGCCGATCTCCGGATCCGGTCGAAGGCCATCTCTTCCTGTTGCGCTCGACGACCGATGCCCTGGTGTATTTGGGTTGCATTTGCGACGCGGCGGAGGTGATTCGTGAATGGGTCGAGATTTGGGTCCAGAGTATTGAAGGTTTGAAGAACAGTTTCTCCTCCGCGCAAGAGCCGCTCTCCAGGGAGCGCTGGGATGAGCGCTGGAAAAGTGAGTCACGGCTGCTCTCGGAAATTGAGGAAGAGCGGTTCATCCATACGGGTTGGGAGAACCAGCCGGCCAGCGCTCTTGCCATTCAAGCGGGAGCGGCGGGGTCGGAGCCCGTGATGTTTAATCCGGAAGGCGGCCTTCTGCGCGTGCTCAGTTTCTGTCCGTTTGGTTTCGAGGAATACCTCGACCTGCTGGGGAGTGAGAGTGTTCAACCGCGCGCGACCGAAACCAGCCGAACGATTTTCGAATCCCTCGGCATTGTCGATCCCGAGTTGCTTAATAAGCGCGGCGCGCTCCTTTTCGGGAACTCAAAGAATCCCGGCACACGTCTCATTGAAATTTTTTATTTAAAGGTTCAACTGCTTCTCGCCGCGCTTGAGAAGGTCCAGGCGTTCGTCGCCCGCCAGCAACTGCCCTTCCTGGGCTTGACGGCGGAGAGTTTTCGCGTTCGCCTCGCTCCTCTCGGCAGCGGGCTCCCAGTGTTTTGGACGGCGGATGTGGGATTAGCCCGAACGGGCGTGGCGCATGCGCTGGCTTTGCCCAGCGGGAAAGCGCGCTATTTCATTCGGGCCCGAACCGCAGGCGAAAGCGTCTATCTACCGCCGGGAATCAGCCGCTTTATGCAAGGCTCGGGAACAGTGCGGATTCGCAAAGTCGCGAAGGAAAGCGAAGGCACCGTGATCGAGGGAACGATGGTGCCCGACGAGCCGCGCCAATTCTCGCCGAATGATCTGCTCTGGCTACGCCTGAGCCTCGCCAGCGGGCGTCTTGATCTTTACGGGCATGTCTATTCCACCGAAAGCCTCGCGAGCGGCGAAGTCCGCTTCCTCTCGCTGCCGGAAAACATCCCCGCCGAAAAACAAGAGGCGCTCAAAGCCGCCCTGGGCGCGTCTCTGCCGCCCGTGCCATTTGAAGTCGTGCCGGTTCTGAGTTCGCCGTGCGATTTATATGCGATGGGCGTCCTGGCCGTGCGCACTCTGCTCGTCAATGGGCAAAACACTCTGGCCGTCGCGCTCGACGAATTGCTCAGCCTGGCGCGCGAGAGTGGAAGCGCGGCGGCCAAGACGCTCGAAACGCGCGTGGCGGAACTCTTCCGGAAAGACGAACGGTTTGCGAAAGGTCTGGGGCCGCATCGCCTCTTGCATCAAGCTCTCGACCCCAAAACGGCGTTCGAATCCTTGCCGGAAGAGCTGTGGCACGAAGCGCTCGCGGAGCTGGTCCGTTTCTTTCCCGGCGCGACCCCAGAAAGCCATTGCCGCGATTGGGGCGATGCTCCGCCGCTCGCCCTTGAAACCGTTTTCGCGGGACCTATCGCCGCGCTCCGAAGGCTTCTGGGCCGCTCCCGCAGCCTCATTTTTGGCGATTGGAAAACGAACCGGGAAATTCACGCGGTGATTCGCGGGATCAAACGGAATCAGCCCAAGGGGTAACGCGCCCTCTCCAGTCTCCGTCTCACCACCGTTGAGACTCGTTGCCACGAACCAGTCTCAATATGTTTGAGACTGGGACTCGGCTGAAGCATCCCTCCCACCTCCATTCCTATTCGCGCTTCCTGGCTGCATTTGGTTTGGGCTACGCTGGAACGCAGGCCTCTCCTGGACAAACAGTGGCACCAAAACTCTCAAGCTTCCTCTCAGAGTATTGGAACCAGAAAGGCATTTACCTGAAGATTAATTACGTGAACCGTGACCATGTCCATGCGCTCGTCGAAGTCGAGCGAGCTGTTGACAAGCGCACGCTTTTCCGTACGCTTAGGAAATGACGACGATTTCGGTCACGCAAGCCCGCGCCAGGCTTTACGAGCTTCTGGACGAAACAGCCGAATCGCACCAGCCCATTCAGATCACAGGCAAGCGGTCAAATGCGATTCTCGTGTCCGAAGAGGATTGGAATGGTATTCAGGAAACTCTTTATCTGCTGGCCATTCCAGGAATGCGCAAATCGATTCTAGAAGGGATGGCTGTTCCCCTGAATAAGACTTCCTCGACACCGGGCTGGTGAGTTGGTCGATTGTTTATACGAAACAGGCGCAGAAGGATGCGAAGCAAATCGCGGCCTCCAATCTCAAATCTCAGGCCAAACGACTCATTGAAATCCTGGCGAGGGACCCCTTCCAAACGCCTCCACCGTTCGAAAAACTTCTGGGCGACCTGGCCGGCGCCTATTCTCGCCGCATCAACATTCAGCATCGCCTGGTTTATCAGCTTTATTCGAAGCAACGGACCGTGAAAATCCTCCGAATGTGGACGCATTACGAGTGATCGTCAGTATTTCCTTAAATGTTTCTTCCTGAACCAAAACAGGGAGTCAAACAGTAACATTCCTTGTCCGGTGCCGGTCCCTCTGAGCCGAGATGATTCTGAACTGCGGGCTCGCGGAACGATTGAAGCTTTGTTTGACCCTTATATCTATTCTCAAGGCCGACAACCTGCCACCGCCGAAGACCAACCGAGAAGTTAAGCCGAAGATGCAGTCTCAGTCTCCAGTCTCGTCTCCCTTCCATGGAGACTCGTTGCCACGAACCAGCCTCCACACTTGGAGACTGAGACTCGGGTAAGAACTCGTGGGAAATCTGATCCGCTTTTGATTCGCCCCGCTTTCCGCCGTTTTCATTCGGGAATTGATCTGTCGGAATAGTGAATTGTGCCAGGGAACCCAAACGCTCGGCAGAGCCTCGCTCC
>DASYTB010000482.1:0-2737 GCA_036002705.1 Verrucomicrobiia bacterium | reverse complement strand
GCAGGCTCATATGCGGCGGGCGGATGGACGAGCGGGCCAGCGCTTTGAAACCATTTCCCTGGTCTCCAGAGCAGCCGGGTATTTAAAGAGCAATCAGGATCCGGCTTCGCACGAATTGGCAACGGCCCTACGCAGTGAGTTGGCGGGAGCGTTGGCTCTGCCCGACGTTCGAATCAAATCGCGCTGGCCGACGCGGATCACGAATTTCGAGAACGAATTCGACTTCACACCGGACTTGAGCCGTTACCTCGCCGGGAATCCGAGCGGAGGAATGGCCTTATACACGACCGAAGGGCACAAGGCGCTTTGGGAAATCGCGGGTGAGACGAACAATCCGGCGGTCGTGATGGCTTTGGCCCCCAAAGAGGATTGGGCAGCAGCTCGGTTTCAGGATGGCCATGTCGAGTTACATCGGATTCCTGGCGGCGAAGAAGCTCGGCGTTGGATTGGCGGCAAATCACCCTCGCACTTTGTGTTTTCGCCGGACGGCCGGGCGTTCGCGATCACACTCGATAAAGATCCACGCCCGGAAATCGAAATGATAACGCTTCCGGACCTGACGCTCAAAAGAATTCCACTGGAGGGAGCAGCGACGGCGATCACGTTTGATCTGACGGGGACTAAGGTAGCGGCTGCAGCGCGGCAGTTAGCTGTTTGGAATCTCGCCGATGAAAAACAGCTTTGGAGCTTGCCGTTGACCCATCGAGCCTCCGCGCTGGCCTGGTCGGCGGACAGCCGATGGCTCGCGTTTGCGCTGGATCGGCGCACGCCCAACGGGAGCGAAGCGCTGGAGGCGTATCCCGTGGCAATCGTTAATGCCCTAACCGGTCGCGAGCCTATAACTTTCTCACAGGCGGCTTCTTCGGTGCAGCGGCTGGCTTTCGATTCCGTGGGAGAGACGCTGGCGGCAGCGTCGTGGGATGGCCAGCTTGTCTGGGGCGAGGTCGAACACAGCGGATTTCGGCTGAGGATCGATGGAATGCAGCGCGCGCTGAAGTTCTCGGAGGATGGCCGAACGCTCGCGTATGCGCCGAGCAGGGAAGAGTTCGGGATTTTGGAACTAAGACATCCGGCGGTATTCCACGAGTGGCGGGCACGCAGTCCAGCCGAACAGGATGGCTTCACCTTATCGGTAAGCAGCGATGGGCGCTGGGTTGCCACCGGCGGGGCCGAGAGAGTGCGCCTTTGGGATGCAGTTCGACGAAGAGAAGTTGCTTCCTTGCCGCTGGCAACGAGGGCGTGGTACGTGGAGGCATTTTTCGGCCCGGCCGACAGATTCATTTATTACAGCGCGGTGAGTTTCGGCGTGCGCCGCGTCGAGCTGGTCGAAAAAAAGGACGCAGACGGGTCCAGGAGCCTTTCTTTGGGAGCGGAGCAGCAGGTTGGGCCGAGCGGATTCATCGCGACTGGTTTTGCGGCGGATGGGCGGTCGTTGATTGTGGGAGAAAATCGACGTCGCGCGCAGAACGACCTCACCCCGCCGACGATGTGGTTATGGCCGGAGGGCGATCCCGCGCGAAAACGGAAACTGGCGGAAGATTTCCCGCTGGTGGGATACCGCGCGGTGCCGGGAGGGCGATGGGGCATCTCGGCGGATATTGTCACACCGGATTTGTGGATCTGGAATTTTGCGACTGGCGAGCGGATTCGCGGGTTGGGAATTAAGACGCCGGTGATCAGCGAATTAACGCTAGACGGGCGATGGATCATCACGCGGACCCGAGACGAATTCGCGGTTTGGGAGGTCGGCACCTGGCGAAAGATCGCACAGTGGAGCGATCCCGGAAGCGAACAAAGCTTGCCCACGCTGGTCGCGTCGCCGGACAGCAAACAGATCGTCACCAGAACGCCGGATGACCGTTTCGTGCTGCGGAAGTTGCCTGGAGGCGACAAAGTGATCGAGCTGCCACCACCGCATTCTCTTCAGGCCGTAACGTGCGGTTTCAGTCCAGATGGAACGCGTTTGTTTGTGCTGCAAAACAGCGGGCAACTCTGCGAGTGGGATCTTGGCGCGCTGGAGAGGGAACTTTCGAAAACGGGTTTGATTTGGCATTAAATCGTTTTCAATCGGCTTTGCGTTCGCAGTCAGGAAAGTTCTTATAGTTAGAAGATTCGGCTACGAACTTACTTCATCCCCAGCCACTCCGGCCACATTTGTGGTTGTCAGTCGGATTCCGTGTCTAGGACGATCCGTTTCTGAATATTGCAGAAACAAGGCCGAGCCTTCCATTTCCAGGAGAAGCTGCCGGCGAAGTACTATTTACATAGATCGTCAAATTAGCGGCAAACTTTAGGCTTTTTCGCAAAATCTGGAGATTCTTCGGTTTCTCTTAGGGAAATCGGCCATTCAATTCTGTCGAGATGAGAATATGACGTTTTGGTACTCCGCTTGCTAAACGTCCGGCAACTAATAAATGAGAACAGGATCTTTATCGGGCTGGAGGCTTCTTTTACTTTCCGTCACGATGCTTGTTGGGAAGACAAACATTAATGCGGCGCAGGTCACAGTCGCCTGGGATCCAAACACTGAACCGGATATTGCCGGGTATAACATCTATTACGGAACAAACGCGTTTTTCCAGAGTGCTTCGGCTGGGTTAAATACGTCACTGACAATTTCCAATTTGGTTGCGGGCAGCACCTACACGATTTACGCCACCGCCTTCAACCTTGCTAGCCTGGAAAGCGATCCGTCCGATTCAATCAGCTATACCGTGCCAGCTTCGCCGGGCCCCAC
>DASYTB010000481.1:0-9024 GCA_036002705.1 Verrucomicrobiia bacterium | reverse complement strand
GCCCGCGTCCGTTTTGCGCCCGGGCGTCGGAAAGCTCCGCTTCCAGCGGATTGGCGGGAGCTTTAATGGAAACAGCTTTTTGTTTACGAACCGTTACCAGGCGAGCTACTACACCAACGGCCTCCTTGTTACGAACACATTCGTGAGGGTCCAGACGTCGCCCGACTTTCTCTTCAGCGCCGCAGACTTGGGCACCCTGGTTAATTCCGTGGTTCCGGTCGGAGTGACTCGTTCCTTTAATTTTCAAAACAATGCCGGGCTGAACTCAACCGACCCAACGCAGGGCGGTCCCGGCACGATTGTTCCAACGGTGAACATTACTTTTAACAAGGTCGGACCGGGGATCATCAATCAGTTCCCTGGCTTTACGACGGAGGCCTCCGCTTTGGGGCTTTTCTCGCAGGTTTTCACCTGGGGCTGGTTTGACGGATCGACCAACCCGCCTATTGTATTTCCGAAAGAAATCCGTTTGGAAGACATTGAGTTGCGCATGACCGGAGGCGCCGTCGTCCCTTGATTGGCTGTTTTATGTTTCGCCGTGCTTTAGGAACTATTCTCTTACTTCTGGCCACGCGGGAAGGAGCTTTCGCCCAGACCGCGCCCAATTACATTAACAAAGGGACGGTCACGAACGCGCAGGTGGATGCGGTGAATTTCGTGAATGACGGAACGTTTATCGTCAGCAGCACCATTCCCTGGTCGGCGCAAAACACGATCAACTTCACCAATCGCGGTTCGATGCTGGGAAGTATTGGCTACACTTTTGATACGGTCGATTCCACCTTTGGCATCCGGCGCCCGGCGAGCAATTTCGTCAATGCCGCTAACGCGCAAATCGTGACCTCCGACGGCATCAGCGTTCTTACGTCCTCCAGCGGGGGTGCAACCGGAGGCGGACTGGGAGGGATACTGACGGCGTCCGCTTCCTTTGTGAACATTAATGCCGCAAACGTGACGAATCGTGGCGGCATTTCGGTGGGAGCAAACGGCGTGATGAAGCTCTACGGGCAGGAGATGGACCTCACCGGTGGCACGCTGATCGTTGAGGACCTGAACTCCGTCAACAGCTTCGGTTTCGGTTTCGGACTGGTCAATGTTACGCCCACGAATTTCTTCCCTGAGTCGGGTGTTTATGATCTGGCTTACGGCATCGACGTAAATACCAACATGTCGCTGAATGGAATTGTTCTTTCGACTAATCCGAACGACATCCAAACGCCGCCTTTTAACATCACGAACGAAATCAGCAACGTGGGCTTTTTGTTCTCCTGCTTCGGCCAGACGCTTTTGGTCACCAATGCGCAGGTTCGGACGCTGGATAACCGGATTGACGCGACCAATCGCGTCATTCAGGTCATCGCGGTCGATTCCGGTGACACCAATATCACAGTGGCCGCGAGTTTTTATCCACAAGTCTTTCCGCAGGGAGCGCCGCAGGGCGGGTATTTAAGTCCGCTGGTGGAGTTTCGGACGACGAGCACGGATTTTCGCACACTCGCGCTGGTGACCAATAGCTTTTACGCCTTTGACCAACTCGGCAGCCAGACAAACTATACCTTACTCCAAAACCTGGTTGCGGGCACGCTTCGTCCGGCGCCGTTCATTCTTTTCCGATCCGCGCCCGGTTTGGGGGACGGAGGAACGCCGGGTCTGCCGTTTATTGATCCGAACGTCTTTGACAATCCCGCTTATTCGAATCGCATCGTCACGAACCAATACGCGGTCTATTCGGCGGAGATCCAATCCGTGGCCGCCCAGGTGCCGCCATTGCCGGACTTGGGGCCCACGAACTTGCCAGGGCGCGTCGAGATTTACGCGAATGATCTAAAACTAAACAACACTCGGATCCGCGCGGAGGGCCTCATTTCCCTGAATGCGACTAATTTGACGGGAGGGCAGGGGACAGTTCTGGATGTGCCGCGGGTGAACCTGAGCTTTTCAACGCGGACGAATGTTCTCGAGTTAAAAGACATCACCCCGGATTCGGTGGCGCGTTTCGGCGGCTTCCTGAAGATGTATAGCGCGATCTGGACAAATGTTTACGCGGAGATCAATGGCAGCGGCACCAATGCCGTGACGAATGCGGTGACGACGCGCTTCGAGCTTTTCGTGGTGGACGGGAGCGAATTGCATTCGACCGAGCCCGTCGTGGCCCAGGAGTTGCGCTTGAGCTCACGGCCGCCGAACGCAGGCGGCGGGGTTCTCTATGAGGAAAACCTGACGGTGACGAATCTGCTCCTGATCGACGCGGATAACATCACGCTCGCCGCGGACAGCCGGCTTTTCCTGGGCAAAGGAGTGGGATTTTCCTACACCAATGTTCTGAATCTTTCGAGTCTGACGAATTACGGCCAAATCCAGGCTAATGAACTGATTGAGTTGCGGCAGGGGGAGACCGCTGCGATGAAGAGCTTTGTCAATCGTGGCACGATCATTGGCTTTGGCACGGACATTACCTCGGACTACTTTGAGAATACCGGGGACATTATCTCAAGCAACTATTACTCCACCGCAACTGGCCTCGGAACCAATTTGTTCGTGTTTGGTGGAGATTGTTTTGGCGAGCCGGCGACCTTCGTTTTCATCGGAGATACCGCCGGGCCTATCGATATCACCGCCGGCACGGCTAAGATCGATGGTGGACATTTCCGAACGTTGGGAGACATCGCGTTTTCGGGAAGCATTTTCAAAATCAATCATCACGGGGCGACGGCTGGGGGCCGAATGACTTTTGACGTAAGCGGCATCCTGACAGATAGCGGCGAGGTGCAGGACAACGTCTGGGTCGTCAACAATGGTTTTGAGATGACGCCATCGCGGCCTCTGGGGGATTTGCTGGGAACCGAGATCCGCAGCTTTGCCGCTCCGCTGGCGTTTGTGGATCACATCTGGTCGGCCGAAGATCGCGGGGCGACCGTGGCGGGATTTACGGACAATACCGCGATTGGGCGGCTGCGTCTCGAGGGGAGCGCGAATTCTGTTTTCGATTTTATTCAGGGTCGCGAGAACAGCGCGATTTACGTGGATGTGCTGGACATCGAAGGCCTCCAGGCCTCGAGCATCCGCGAATTCACCAATCGGGTGCAATTGCAGATGAATGTATATTACGGGAATGTCGAATCGACGAATGGCATTTTCAGCGCCGAGCGCCTGAATCGCGTTTTGGGGACCAACGCCCCCTTCAATTTTTATTGGGTGACGAATTGGGCCGGCCCGAACAGCGGCGTGGATGTGCCGCTTGGTCCGGATGGTCCCATCGTGCGGATGAACCGCGCGTTACGCGAGAGCCCGAATATCGATTCGGATGGCGACGGTTTGCCAAATCTGTATGACCCCTATCCGCTGACGCCCGACCCATTGCAGATTACCAGCACGAGCGTGAATGTAGGGCAATCCAGCCTGGCGATTAAGTTTAACGCACAGTCCAGCGCAAGCTATGTGATTGAGACGACCACAAACCTGGCCGCTCCGAAGTGGCAACCCCTCACGGGAACTTTGCAAAGCGGCGCGGCTGGAGGTATAATGTCAGTCACTGATCAAGTCAGGGAAGGGGCTCCACAGCGGTACTACAGGGTGCGGAAAGCACTCTAGCGGCGTGGCGGCATGTACTCTCCCGATGCAGTCTATATGTTGAGAACGCGATTTACGATTTGGTGTTGCGGGCTTCTGCTCGCCCTTGTTCCTTCCTCATTCGCGGCGGTGGATGTCATCAAATTCAAAGGGTTCGAAGTCGAAGCCAATTCGGTCCTTGCGAAGCTGAAGGAGACTGAACCGGGGAAAATTCAGGCTTTTAGCGTTCCCGATGCGCAAATTCAGGACCGCTCCCGGCTGGTTTCCGGACTGTTGACTCTGGCGAAGCAGCCGCCCGCCCTGCAAGCGCTTTCGGTGGAGGACAAAGCTGTCGCATTGGTCAAGTGGATCGCTGATCTCAAGGCCTCGGGACAATTCGAGTATGTGGAACCGAATTATATCCGCCGTCCAAGCCTCGCTCCGAACGACCTTAGGTTCGTTGATGGCACTCTTTGGTCACTCTACAACTATGGTCAAAACGGGGGAATTGCCGGAGCCGATATTTCGGCGCAACGCGCCTGGGATCTTACCACCGGGTCCACGAATGTGATTGTCGGCGTGATCGACACGGGTATTCGTTACACGCATAAGGACCTCGCCGCCCAGATGTGGCACAATCCAAACGAAATTCCGGGCAACGGCATTGATGATGACAATGATGGTTTCGTTGACGATGTTTTCGGGATTGATGCTTTCGCTAACGATGGAGACCCGAACGACGACCTCGGGCCGGGCGAAATTGGCCATGGAACGCACGTCTCCGGCACGATTGGCGCGGCCGCGAATGATGGGAATCCACACGTAGGCATCTCGTGGAACGTCCAGTTGATGGCGCTGCGGGGTGGCGACGAGGTAAACGGGCTGCCGGATAGCGCCACGATTCGCTGCATGGACTTTGCGGCGACTCACGGTGTCAAGATAATCAACGCGAGCTGGGGCGGATACGGCTTTGACCAGGCTCTTTTCGACGCGATCAATTCGCTGCGGCAGAAGGGCATTTTGTTTATCGCGGCGGCTGGGAATGATAGCAACGACAACGACTCCAATCCCACTTATCCCTCGTCCTTCAACTTGGATAATATAATTTCTGTGGCCGCCACGGACCGCCGTGATTTGATCGCCGGTTTTTCGAACTTCGGGAAAACCACCGTGCATCTCGGCGCGCCGGGGGTGGAAATCTTTTCAACGTATTTTAATTCCGACTCCGACTACACCTTTCTTGACGGCACGAGCATGGCGACGCCGCATGTCACGGGCGTGGCGGCGCTGGTCGCGGCTTATCTGCCGGGGGCGAGCTATAGCGAAATTCGTTCACGCATCCTGGAAGGCGTTGACCCGATTCCGTCCCTGGCCAACAAGACCATTACCGGCGGCCGCCTGAACGCGTACAAAGCATTGACGCGCGGTATTGACGGAATCATGGAGTTCTCTGTGACTCCGCCGACGAATTCATTCCTTTCAACAGGGCGTGCGCAATTGTTTACGGTCGGCCTTTCGGATGGGCCGCCCATTACCAACGCCACCGTGACGCTGGGGACACCGGGCGGCACAAACCTGACCCTGGTCTTTGATGGTTCGGGGAATTCACCGACGGCGGGAGCTTATACGAATACCTACCAGGTCTCGGATTTTCCGGGGTCGATCGTTTTAAAACTGAACGCGAGCGCGCCCGGCAAGACCAATCTCGCGGTGCAGCTTCCGTATCAGGTGGTGAACCGACCATCGAATGATAATTTCGCGGACGCGCTTAAGATTCCTCAACAGCAGTCATTCATTCACGTCACGTCCAATCGCCTGGCGACGATAGAAGGTCAAGCCGAGCAAAGGCTCAACCATGGAGGTGTGACCAATGCTTCCGCTTCGATTTGGTATGCGTGGACGGTTAAGCAAGCCACTCCCGTGATTGTTGACACGGCCGGCAGCACTTTCGACACGGTGATCGGCGTTTATCAGGGCACGGCCTTGACGAACCTGGAACAAGTGGCCGCCGCGAACGATGTGGGCAGCCGGAAGCAGGCCTGGGTTAAGTTTGTGGCCCAGCCCGGGGTGAGTTACAAAATCGCGATTGCGGGCGTTCCGCCGGATGATCAAGGGACGGTGCGGGTGCGTTTCGAACTGAATGGGGAGCCGGATACGGTCGCGCCGATTCTACAAGTGAACAGCCCGGTCAGTGGGCTCACGATTCGTTCGAACAAGGTCACTCTTTCCGGGATCGCGTTTGATCCGGAGCCGAACGCATCAGGCATTCAGCCCAGCGGCATTCAATATACCGTCAGCACGAATTCGCTGCCTAATCCGAGCGAACTGCCGGTCTCCGCGAATGGCACGACAAATTGGACGGCGCTGGTCACGCTGGACCCAGGGATCAACTTCGTGACGATTTGGGCTTTGGACAACGCGCAGAACAAGTCAATTGAGCAGATCGTTACGGTTATTTTTCAGCAGCCGCTCAATGCCAACGATTTGTTCTTCGATCGAATTACGATTACCACAAATGAAACCACCCGCACGGACAGCAACGTGACTGCGAGCAAGGAATTCGGCGAGCCGGTGCACGCCGGAAATCCGGGGGGAAAATCGCTTTGGTATCAGTTCATCGCGCCGACTTCCGGCGTGCTTTTGGTGAGCACGCGCGGGTCCAGCTTTGATACCCTCCTGGGCGTTTACACGAGCACGAACGCGACACCTAGAGTCACGACTCTCCAGGAGGTCGCGAGCAATGATGATGTGCTGGGCGGCGGGAGTTATAGCGAAGTCACCGTGACGGTTGACGCGGGGCAAACTTACTACATTGCGGTCGATGGTTATGATGCCGCCTCGGGAACGGTGCAACTCACTTGGGCGTTCAACCCAGTTCCGGTTTTTCATCTGACCATTCTGCCGTCTCTCGGTGGCGGGACGGTTACGCCGCGCTCTGGACCATTTCCGGCGAATGCGACGGTCTCGGTTTTCGCGCATCCCGATGCCGGATCGCAGTTTCAATATTTTGAAACGGCTTCTGGAAACGTGGCGGCTAACCCGCTGACGGTGGTCATGACGAGTGACGTGACCGTGCGAGCGGTGTTCAGCAACCGCGCCTTCGCGGAGACTTTCGAAGGAGGATTCCACCTGCCTTTCGTGGTCACCAATTGGTCAATTACGGCGGATCCGGCGAATGGCCTGAACCATGTTCTACTTTCCCCGGGTAACGGTCTGAATCGCGTGACCAACACGGCGTCAGTGACGGTGCGACTGGTGGACGGGATCGGCAGTTTTGACTTTGGAGTGAGCACCGAGACGAATTACGACAAGCTGGAATTTTATGTGACGCAGTTTATTCCGGGCCAGCCGACCAATACAGTGCTGCTCGGATCGTGGTCCGGCGAGCAGCGCGGGCGCTATCAATTCGCCGTCAGCGCGGGAACGATTCGCCTGGATTGGCGCTATACGAAGGATATCGCCATCACTCAAGGCCGCGACCAGGTCTTGATCGACAATCTGGATCTGCCGCTGGCCACCGGGCAGGCCGCCCTGGCGGTGAAGAACCAGACGCTGACATTGAATGTGGCTGACTTGGCCGGACAATCCCTGTTCATCGAAAGCTCAACCGACCTGAAGACCTGGAGTCCGGTCGGAACGTTTACGGCGGACGCGAATGGGAAAGTGGCGGTGAGCGAACCTGCGGGGGCGCAGCTTCGGTTTTTCCGGTTTACGCCCCGATCCGCCGCGACTCCATAGCTTCGCGGAGGAGAGGACCCGAACCGCTGACCTGAACGCGGAGGTCTGTTCTCACGTCTCAGCTATGGAACTGGTTGGTCTTACTGGCGGGGTGGGGATGGGGAAGAGCACGGTGGCGGACTATCTGTCCGTGCGGGGCGAGTTGGTGATTGATACCGACGTTTTAGCCCGGGAGATTGTGGAGCCGGGAAAGCCCGCGCTGGAGGAGATTCGCCGAGAATTTGGCCCGGAAGTCATCCAGGTGGGTGGCCAATTGGACCGTTCGGCGCTGGCGCGAATTGTTTTCGGGGATGAATCGCGACGTAGAGCGTTGGAGCAATTGTTGCATCCGCTCATTCGCGCGGCCTGGCGAGAGCAGGCCGGGAATTGGGCTCGAAAAGGTGCGCGCCGGGCGGTGGTGGTGATTCCGTTGCTTTTCGAAACGGGAGCGCAGTCGGAGTTGACCCGGACAATCTGCGTGGGCTGCTCGGGAGCGACCCAGCGGCGGCGTTTGACAATGCGCGGTTGGAGCGCGGAAGAGATTGAACGGCGGATCGGCGCGCAGTGGCCGATTCTCCAGAAAATGAATAGCGCAGATGGAGTGGTTTGGAATGAAAGCCACCGGGAAATCTGCTTAGAGCAGACGGCGCGGCTGATGAATTGAAGCCAGTGGTGGAGAGAGATCAAACTTAGTGATTAAGTAAAGAAAAATTAGACAAAGCAAAACAGCACGTACACAGTAAGCAGCCTTAACACGACTGAATAAACGCAGGTCCTTTGCTGTTCGAGGTCTGCGATTTTTAGGCATGGTGCGTGCTTTGTTTAGCGACCCTGAACCTGTTTATGCGAAGTGTGCGATTGTCCCTGGCGGGCCAGCGAGGCTCAAGCCTTTTTAAGTTTGGGATTAGCGGTCTGTGGCTGACGGTTTTTCTTCTTTCCACGATTCACTCCAATTACGCCCAGGCGGGTCCGGGCACGAACGGTGGCGCCTTTTCTTTCGCCGTCAATAAGTTCGCCTTCAGCGAAAAAGATGGCAACGGAGTCATTGTCGTAACGCGTGATTCGGAAGTCGGGATGGTGATGATTGATGTCGTCGCCAAGAACGGCACGGCCACCAACGGAATTGATTTTACGTTTGGCCCCAACACGAACAGCCCCGCGACGAATACCATCACCTTCAGCAATCTTCAGACCTCGGTTTCCATTTCCGTTCCGATCAAAGCCGCGTCCGTGATTACTAATCCGCATCCGGCGCTGACCGCGACCCTTTCCCTGGCGAATCCCCGCCCGGCACTGGGCGAAAACCCCGCGATTATCGGAACGGTCGGCACGAGAAACCCCACCGCGCAGTTGCAGATTTTCGATGTCAAGCGGACGAACGAGTTCAATCTCGACAAGAGCTATTACACCACCACAGAACCAGGACCGGGCGGAGTTACGACCTTCCAAGTCAATGTCACGCTGCCCCAGGCGCCGACGGACAAGTCGTCAGGTGTTTCGGTGGACTACCAGGTCTTCACGGATCGCTCCTTCACTACGAAACCGGGCTCCGATTACGCCACGGAAGGCGAGGATTACCTCGCGGATTCGGGCACACTGAACTTTGGGCCGAATGATACTTCATTGCCGATTACGATTACGGTCACGAACGATACGCTTCTCGAGTTCAATGAAGATTTTCACGTCAAGCTGAGTAACGCGCAAGGAACGTTGACGATGGACGTTCCCCCGCCGAGTGGCGGGACGACCGGCAGCACG
>DASYTB010000480.1:0-3757 GCA_036002705.1 Verrucomicrobiia bacterium | reverse complement strand
TGGTGGTGGTGGTCACCGGGCCAAGCGGGGATTCCTGGGTGGTGATAAAGCCGCGTTGCAAGCCGGTTTCGGCACTGAAGTATTCGGTGGAATCAAAGCCGGTGCGGTGGATCAGCCGAAGCTTGTAGCAATCTTCGCCGTTGAATTGCTCAAGGCCGAGTATCTGAATCGTCTTGTAATCGGCGGGATCATGCAGGGACTGGTCGAAATCGGCCTGGGTGGCGACCTGATCGAGCATTTTTCCCTGGAGGAGCATGGGTCCGGTGAGCGCGGTACTCATCCAGCCGACTTTGCCGTTGAAGCCTGTGTTGAGTTCACCAACGCCGGGGACAGTGGATTTCATGATCAGTTTGTTGGGGCGGGCCGCGAAAATCTCCATTTTGCCGTTGATCCCTTGCGCCGGGATTTGGACGGTGCCGGTGGCATGCTGGGAACTATGTTTCTTGAACGCTTCTTTGCCGCCGATGGCCTTGGCATACCGCTCGAGAACGTCAGCCGGGGCTGGGAGCGGCTTGGTTTCGGCTTGCGCTGGTTTTTCGGGGGCGGCGCCGACAGGATCGGGCGTGGCAAACGCCGAAGGCAGAGCGACGGCGGCAATCAAAGTGAAGGCAACCTTTAACAGCGGCTTCATAAGCAGCCACGACAATGCCTTCAGAAAGGGCGGCTCACAAGTTTTTCGCGAAAGCAGCATTCGATTTAGGAAGGGGAGTTTCCGGGAAAACCTTGGCCTATATTGGCAAATACACGCAATGTATTATTCCGGAGATACTTACATTCAGAGATTTTTCCACCAGAACGCAGTCAACATTCGTTCTCATAAATCTCCAATTGGCTCCGACACCACCGAGACGCGCCAATTAAACGCTTGGCACCACACTTAAAAATGTGTACGGGAAAGACTTACCCGTGAGTTTAACAGAGCAACTAAAACCGGC
Source organism: Verrucomicrobiia bacterium (assembly GCA_036002705.1). Classification (GTDB taxonomy): domain Bacteria; phylum Verrucomicrobiota; class Verrucomicrobiia; order Limisphaerales; family SXQI01; genus DASVNK01. Next base: position 2,822 of record DASYTB010000480.1, on the reverse strand, counting down.
AGGTCCCCCTATTTCGCGCAGCGATACCCCCTGGTGGCGAGAACTCAACAGCTACCATTGGTTCGTGCTTATCGTAGCCGCGCTTGGTTGGATGTTCGATTGCCTCGATCAGCAGATTTTTAATATCGCGCGCGGGCCGGCCATGAAGGATTTGGTCGGCGATCCGGCCAAGGTCTCGGCCTACGGAGGCTATGCAACGTCGATTTTCCTGATCGGTTGGGCGAGCGGGGGATTGATCTTTGGAGTTTTAGGTGATCGCATCGGCCGCGCGCGCACCATGATGTGGACGATTTTGATTTATTCGCTCTGCACGGGTTTGAGCGCGTTGTCGCAGCATTTTTGGGATTTTGCCCTGTATCGATTCATTACCGGGTTTGGCGTCGGCGGGGAATTCGCCGTGGGCGTCGCTTTGATCGCGGAAGTAATGCCGCCGCGGGCGCGACCTTATGCGCTGAGCATGTTGCAGGCGCTTTCGGCGGTCGGAAATATTTCGGCGGCGCTCATCGGCATGTATTTTGGGCATTTGGTGCAAACAGGCACGTTGCGCCCGGACCATGGTTGGCGCTGGATGTTCGTGGTGGGTGCCCTGCCTGCGTTGCTGGTGGTGGTGATTCAAAAGCGGCTGAGGGAACCGGAGAGCTGGAAGGCCGCGAAGGCGAGCGGAGCTCGGTTGGGATCCTATGCGGCGCTGTTCTCGACGCCGCGTTGGCGCAAGAATACTTTCATCGGGCTGGGGCTGGCGTTCGCGGGAATTGTCGGGCTGTGGGGAATTGTTTTCTTTTCGATCGACCTCACGCGCTCGGTCTTGAGCAAGATTTACGCGACGCAGGGATTGAGCCCTTCTGAAGTGTCCGGCAAAGCGACCTTCGGCGCGAGCGTGGCTTCGATGATGCTGAACGTTGGCGCGTTTTGCGGAATGTATGCATTCGGTGTTGTCACACAGCGGATCGGGCGGCGGCCAACATTCGCGATTTTCTTCGTCCTCGCGATGATCAGCACCGCGATCGTTTTCTGGACCCTCGGCAACTTGAACGACGTTTATTGGATGATGCCGATGATGGGCTTTTGCGTGCTGTCGCTCTTCGCGGGCTATGCGATCTATTTTCCGGAATTGTTCCCGACCAATCTTCGCAGCACCGGCACTTCGTTTTGTTACAACGTTGGACGGTTCGTAGCAGCGGCCGGACCGGCATTGCTCGGCATGTTGACGGCGGTTTACGCGACCAAAGCCGAGCCGTTGCGATATGCCGGCATTACGATGTGTTCGATTTTCCTCCTTGGCCTCCTGGTCCTGCCGTTTGCGCCGGAGACAAGGGATCAACCACTGCCGGAAGACGAGCAGTCGTTCGCCCACTGATTTGACCTCAACGAAAGGGGCGTGGGAGTTGTCTCCCACACCGGCTCCTATGGTGCGGCGGCGACGACGGGCGTGCCCAATGCCGCGCGTTTTTCCATGATCGAGGCAATGATCTTTTGGGCAAGGTCCGGCTTTTCCACCAGCGACTGCCGAGCCGCCTCGCGACCCTGGCCGATGAGTTCGCCGTTGAACTGGAGCCATGCGCCCTTTTTATCGACCACGCCTTGGTCCACGCCGACATCGAGGATGCCTCCAACCCGGTCGATGCCCTGGTTGAAGTAGATGTCGAACTCGGCTTCCGAGAACGGAGGGGCGACTTTGTTTTTGACGACCTTCACTTTGACGTGATTGCCAATCGCAGCTCCAGCGGAATCCTTGAGCACGTCTTTGCGCCGAATATCGAGCCGGACGCTGGCGTAGAATTTCAGCGCTTTGCCGCCGGGGGTGGTTTCGGGATTGCCAAACATGATCCCGACCTTTTCGCGGATCTGATTTGTGAAGATGCACGTCGTCTTCGCTTTATTGAGCACTGCGGTGAGCTTCCGCAGCGCCTGGCTCATGAGCCGCGCCTGCATGCCCATCGTGGCCATGCCCATTTCGCCTTCCAGTTCGGCTTTCGGCACGAGCGCGGCAACGGAATCAATGACGATCACATCCAACGCGTTCGAGCGCGCCAATGTTTCGCAAATCGTCAGCGCCTCCTCGCCGCTGTCCGGCTGCGAAACCAACAGGTCATCGAGGTTAACGCCGAGCTTCTTCGCATAGCCGGGATCAAGCGCGTGTTCGGCGTCGATAAAAGCGGCCAGGCCGCCGGATCTTTGGGCATTGGCGATGATGTGGAGCATCAGCGTCGTTTTGCCGGACGATTCCGGGCCGAAGATTTCCACGACGCGCCCGCGCGGCACACCGCCGACCCCGAGCGCCATATCCAGCGCCAAAGCGCCCGTGGGAATGACCTCGATTTTCACTTTGTAACTGTCGCCGAGCCGCATGATGCTGCCTTCGCCATAGTTCTTGGTAATGGAAGAAATCGCGGCTTCCAAATCGCGTATCCGCGAGGCGGCGGCTTTCGCATTCTCCGCGGCACGGCTATCCTGGGCGGCGACTTTTTCGGCCTTTTCAGTCTTTTCGATGGTTTTGGGGGGCATATGCTTTTTCAGGAACGGGTTGAACAAATACAGGAGGCTAAAAACAAGGTCAATGACGCTCTTGGGGCAGTTGTGACGCTCGTACCCGGGCAGCTTGAGCGCCGCCGCGGCGGAAGCGCTCCCAGTCTCAATTGTGATTTTTTCATTTTCATCGCCCTCAATTTTACTGAAGGGGTCTGACATCCGTAGTCGGACCCATCTTCCTTTTTTTAATTTTTTGACAGCATCTTTCTCCAACAAGGCGCTTTGGATCTTTTGAAGGGAATGGACTCAGTCGTTGGGGTGGAGCGAGACTCCACCGAGCTTTCTTGCAGAAT
>DASYTB010000479.1:0-14476 GCA_036002705.1 Verrucomicrobiia bacterium | reverse complement strand
CTGTTCCGCCAAGCGCACGGAAAGTTCTGGAATGTGAAGGATTTGTTCGTTGAGCACGATTTTTCCTTCGAGCGGCCCGATCCGTGGAAGTTCGCGATTCGTGCGGAGGCCGAGATAATTGACGGAATCCGCTCGAATCTGAAGTTCGCCAGTGGGACGGCGTGTTGTGCCATGCACGGTCAGGTAAACGGCCGCATTGGTCACCCTCAGTTTCGTCAGCTTCGCCACTGTGTCCCATAAAGCCGCGTTCCGCGTGGTATGCAGTTCTAAATCGATCTGGTCGCGCGACGAGAGGTGCACACGCTCCGTATCGAGCGGCCGGATCGATAACGGCAGAAAGCCGCGGGCGTCGAAAATCGGCCCATTTGGATCGGACACGCCGAGGCGCGTCAAAGTCAACCCGTTCTCCTCCAGGTCCAGGTTAACTTCCGCGCTCAATCTTTTGAATTGGGGCTGCTCAACGGAGAAATTGCCGGCCAATTTTCCGTAAAATGGCCCGTTGCTCCATTGCGCCGCCAACGCGAGTTCCGGCAAATCGATCCCGCTCAACGTACGCTTGACGAAGAATTGAAATAGTTCGGGATTAATGTTGCGGGTGTTCAACTTCACATCGCCGAGCGCGGGCCAGCTCAATTTTCCAGAGACAACCAACTGCTTATTCGTTCCATTCAGTTCGATGGGCTCGATTTCCAGCAGTGTGCCTGCGTTCGTGTTGCTCGTGATCGCTATGTTCGCGCCATGCGCCAAGTCCAAGTACGGGTCGTCTCCTTTGCTCAAGCGCAACTCGCGCAGCACGAAGTTGGTTTTGCCCTCCTCCGCGTAACCTGAGCCGGCGACCAAAAGAGTCGCGGGTCCCGCGCGCGCGCGAAGGGCCAACCGCTCAAACGTGGTCTGTTCGGCCTTCCAAAGTAAATCCAGATGGAGAGGCTGCGTTTGGGGAGTTTCGAAATCGCGAAGTTCACAACTGCCCTCGTGCGACAAATTCGTCAGCGGCCCGGATACTTTCGCCGAGATTTCCAAGCTTGAGTAATGGATCCCGGCCGGGAGCGCGTTTGTTGCCACCGCGCCTTCAGCTTCGACCAAAGTCTCTCCCAGGCGCCGCTCCTTTAGATCCGCAGACCCGCGGAGCGAAAGAACCGCATTGGTTTGCAATTGGAACCTGGCGTTGAATTCCTCGAGCTTCGGCCAATCCAGCTTCGCTTCGAGCTCCGCTGAGCGCGCCGAGAATTTTTTCACCGAGAGATTCGCGCCCTCGGCATGGAGCGTAGCGACGGGAAATTTGCTTCCTTTTTCAAGGATGATCGTTCCTTTGAGTGAGCCGTTCATTTTCAGCCACGGCATTTTTTCGAGGTCCGCGTCGATGCGAACCTCCGCCCGCTCGCTCAGCAACCGCCCTCGATACGAAACATCCACGGGCTGCGAAATGGAAAGCTGCAGGCCGGGCGCGGTGCTGAACGCTTTTTCGATATGCACCCGGTTCGTGTCGCCGCTCAGGGCGACGTTGATATCCGCCGGGGGCAATTTTCCCGACATCGCGGCGAATGGCTCGGCATGCGCCTTGAGTGAAAGCGTGTAGTTGTTGGTTTTCCATTCACCGGAAAGAGAACCGGTCAGGTCTTCGTAATTCTTCAGCTTGAGCAATTCCGCCGGGACTTTCAGATCGGGCGCTTTAAGCGTCGCGGTCAGTGGGAGAAATCCTTCGTGCCCGAAATTCGCATTAATGTCGGCGCGGTTCTCTTTGTAAAAGGCAGTTGTTTTTACATTGAGCAAGTCGTTGGTTTCGGCGAACCGCAGAACCAAACGGAGATCGAGCGGCGTCATTGCATAAGAAAGCTGGTAAGAAGTCTCGCCTGTGAGCTTTCCCTTGAGCTCGAACGGCACGGGAGAGATCGGCCATACGCCGCTCGCATCCAGCTTCCCCCCCTCCCACGTGATAATGGGAAAAGTGTAATCCCGGCCTTGGTACGTCGCGATGCCATTCAGAAGGGTGACCTTCGGCGCCCATTTTCGCGCCTGTTCAATATAATGCTCCGCACTTTTCCATTCCCCATAAACGCTCCGCTGCTGATTCGTGCGGCCGGCAGCCGAAGCGGCCTTCTCGTGAACAACGATATGCCATCCATTCACCTCCAGGAAAGATGCCGGTTGGTTTGTCTGCCCGATGCGCCGATACCAAACTTCCGGCCGGAATCCTTCGACGCGGCTGATTCGCAAATCGAAGGCGCGGTTCGTCCGCACGAGGTCGGTGAGGATAAACCTGCCATCCTTGGCTTGCTCATAGTTGGCGAAGCTCACCCCGAAACGCGCCGCTGCGGGCCGGAGAGCATAACCAAGCCAATACGGAAAAGTCAGGAGCACCAGAATGATCAATCCCAGCAGTATCCCTATTAAAATCCCCACCCGCTTCAGCACCCGGCGTCTCAGCATTGCTCAACCTCCGCCCTCAGTATAACTCCTGCCACGGATTTTGACGACTGGGCGGCAAAATCGAAATCCGATCGATTTCTCAACTTGGCACCTCCAACGGCAGGCGCATCATAGATTCGTGAAGCAGATCAGCAACGTATCTCTTAAAGCCCGATTCTCCATCGTGCTTGAGGAAGTAAAGCGCGGGCAAACTTTTGCCATCCAGTGCGAGGGTTCGCAACGAACGATTGCGCTCCTCGCGCCGCCGCCGAACCATGTGCCGTCGCTTCGCAGGCTTGGTGTGTTGAAGGGGAAAGCACGTTTCCGGCTGCGCGCGGGCTTCAAAATGACGCAAGAAGAGTTTCTGGAATGACGAGACCTCGCACTGCAACGCTTGTCGCTCTTTCGCTTCTCCTCATTGCGCTGATGGTGGCGGTCATTGCGCATCGGCTCAGGAATAGGCAAGACCCTGAAGTCGAAGGGAAACGCATGAGCGAGTGGGCTTTCTCGGTCATTGCGCCCGGCGACGATCACGAGGGATCTTACGGCTACCAACAAAAGTCTCGCCAAGTCTTCAGTGAGCACGCCAGGGCGGCCATTCCTCAATTAATCGCAGCGGTGCGGTATCCCTCGAAATTAGAGGGCGCATGGCTGCAACTGAACGCCAGGCTGCCAAACGGAATGAAGCTTCCATGGGTGAAACGGCGCTTGATCGCTTATCGGTGGAGGGCGATCCTGGCTCTGAGCGATTTGGCGAAGCGATTTCCGGAGCCGGAGATTGTTACTTTTTTCCACGAGTCCGTTCATCACCAGAATAGCTCGGTGCGCAAAATCACCGCTTATGAATCCGGTCCGTGGCTCGACCCGGTTCATCCCGAAAATGTGATCGCGATCATTGAGATCGCCTTGCGTGATGCCCAATCCGAAGTTCGCCGGGATGCCCTGCGCCGCATTGCGGAATCAGCCACGGCCAAAAACAGCGCCTATACCGCGGCGGCCCAACGGCTACGGGACACGATCGAACTGGCGTTCTTGCGGGACGTCAATTTCGAAGTTCGCTCAAACTCGGCAAAAGCTCTCCAGAGGCTCAGCGTGGAGCCGGACAAGTAAACACATCGGCAAAAGCGCCGTTCGACTGGCGCACAACCTGACGCGTCACCAGACCCGTGAGTAGTTACAAGTCTAAGCCAGTGGAGCGCGGACATTTTTGTCCGCAAGTATTCACAGCGGATGGCACAATTTACAAGCCTGCCCGCCGCAATCGCTACAGGATGACCGCAAGTGCTATCTCTCCTCTGGACTTGCGGACAAGAATGTCCGCGCTCCATTTTGGGTTTCAAGAAATGCCCCTGACCCAGGAGACATCTTCTTTTCAGTTGGCGCTCATCTCTCGCGACCGTATCTTGCGCGGCCATGTTTCGTCCCTGCATCGACCTGCATGAAGGTCGGGTCAAACAGATCGTCGGCGGCAGCCTGAGCACCGATCCTTCGCGACTGGAGACGAACTTTGTTTCCGACCGTCCGGCCTCCTGGTTCGCGGAATTATATAAACGCGACGGCCTCGAAGGCGGACACATGATCATGCTGGGCCCCGGCAACGACCCGCAAGTGCTCCAGGCCCTCGCAGCCTACCCGGGCGGGTTGCAGATTGGCGGCGGCGTGAACCTCGAAAACGCGTCCAGATACCTGGATGCCGGCGCTTCTCACGTGATTGTCACGTCATGGATTTTCCGCAACGGGAAGATCGAATGGGAACGCCTCCAGCAACTCGCCGAGGCGGTTGGGAAATCTCGTGTTGTCGCCGACTTAAGCTGTCGCCAGCGCGGCGGCGCATATTATGTCGTGACCGACCGCTGGCAGAAATTTACGGAAGTAACGCTTGGTCCGGAAACCCTCGAGCGAGTGGCCGCCTTTTGTGACGAATTCCTGATCCACGCGGTCGATGTGGAGGGCTTATGCCGCGGGATCGATCACGAACTCGTCGAAAAACTGGCCAAATGGGCGCCCATTCCAAGCACCTACGCGGGCGGCGCCAAATCGCTGGAGGACCTGAAAGAGGTCACCCGGATCGGTCACAACCGCATCGACCTCACGATCGGCTCCGCCCTCGATATTTTCGGCGGCGCCGGCGTACGCTATGAGGATTGTGTCGCCTTCAACCGCATGACGTCGTGAAGCCACTTTAACTGCTGGTTCAGCAGCGCCGCCGCCCGAGGTGGTTAAGAATAGAATACTAGGCGAGGAGTTTTTGGATGACCTGTCCGTCGTTGATGGTGGGGCGTTCGTCACGGCCGTTGTGGAGGTAGGTGAGTTTTTCGCTGTTGAGGCCGAGGACGTGCAAAATGGTGGCGTGGATGTCGAGAACGTGAGATTTGTCTTCAACGGCGCGGAGGCCGATATCATCGGTGCAGCCGACAACTGTTCCGGGCTTGATGCCACCACCAGCGAACCACATGGTGAAACCCCAAGGATTGTGGTCACGGCCTTTGCCTTTTTCATTGAAAGGAGTGCGGCCGAATTCGCCACCCCAGATGACGAGCGTGCTGTCGAGCAGGCCACGTGATTTGAGATCTTCGAGAAGGCCCGCGACCGGCTTGTCGGAGGCTTTGCAGCGCTTGGAATGATTGTCTTCGATGTCGGTATGGGCGTCCCAACCGCTGCCGCTGCCGCAGTAGAGTTCAACGAAACGGACGCCGCGTTCAACGAGGCGGCGGGCCATAAGACATTGGGTGCCGAACTTTTGGGTTTCGCTCTGGTCGAGGCCGTAAAGACGTTTGGTGGCTTCGGATTCTTTGCCTAGATCGACGGCCTCGGGCGCGGCCGCTTGCATGCGGAAGGCGAGTTCGTAGGAATTGAGGCGCGCCGCGAGTTCGGTGTCTTCGCCTTTATCGGCGTCGAACTCGCGATTCAACGCGGCGAGCAGATCGAGTTTATTACGCTGCTGGCGTTCGCTGACGTTCTTCGGCGGCGCGAGATCATAAATCGGCAGATCGCCGGTGTTGAATCTGGTGCCTTGAAAGCTGGCAGGGAGAAACCCGGAACTCCAATTTTTGGCGCTGCCAACCGGCTCGGCGCTGTCGGCCATCACCACAAAGGCCGGCAAGTTTTGATTGGCGGATCCCAGACCGTACATGGTCCATGCGCCGAGAGAGGGACGTCCGGCGAGAATATCCCCCGTATTCATTTGGCAGACGGAGCCGACGTGGTTCAAGCCGTTGGCCCAACAGGAGCGCAAGACGGCGATGTCATCGACGTGTTCGGCGATGTGGGGCAGCCAATCCGAAACCCAAATGCCGCTTTGGCCATGCTGTTTGAACCGGCGTTTGCTCGGCATGAGCGAGTTCGATGCGGTGCCCATGGCGGTGATCACCTTGCCGTAGGAGGAGGGCATCGGCTGGCCCGCGAGGTGATCCAACTCGGGTTTGGGATCGAAAAGATCGATATGGCTCGGCCCGCCTTCCATAAAGAGGAAAATGACCGATTGTGCTTTGGCGGCATGATGCGGCACGCGGGGCAAAAGCGGATCGAGTGGATCAATGGCCACATTGCCCGCGCGCGCCTTGTATCCATCAAGCCCGAGAAGATAACCCGCCGCGAGAGAGCCAAAACCGAATCCAGCACGGGTGAGGAATTCGCGCCGTGAGGCCGGACGAATAATGTGATTGATTGAGCGCATACAAAGAACCGAACGTCATGCTGCAATGTCGGTGTGCGTGTCACACCATCATGCCCTAAAGGGCGGGTTTTGTAAACGGCCGTTCGGATATCGACGGATATCGAAAATGTAGAAACGGGGTTCCCGGGGCAAAAATATTCCGTCAAAGCTTCCGTTTTAGGAACGAAAGCGAGCACAACGCGTGGCCCGTCAACAGCTGCATCTGGCATTTAAGCCAGGCTAATCGTATGCCGATAGGGCTTTCGGGATGGGCGGTCGAAGAAAGTTCGTTCGCGCCTTCCAAAAGGAAAGCTTTATGAAAACGGGGTCTATACTACTATCTATTTCGGTGTTGTTGCTAACGGCGCTCAAAGGCGTGGCTCAATTCGCGCCCTCCACGAGCGATGTTTGGGACGTGAGCCGGGGCACAATTCTTATCCTCTCGAGTGACCTGGATTCGCCCAACGCCTATGACATGCGCGACATGTTCGGAGGCTCGTTTGGCACTTCCGCAGCCGAGAAGGGCAATGTGGTCTTCGCCCATGGCGCGCCCGAAGGATCCGTGAACGTTATTGAATGGCGCACGAAAACGAATTACGCCATCAAATCGTTTCGGCTTTTCGCATATGACGATCCGGGCACGATGGATCATGGCATGGGATTGTTCCGGTTGAGCGCGAAATCAGCCGGCTCGCCAACATTCGATACCGTTCTTTATGAATTTACTCCGGCGCATCCGTATCATTACGAGGACGCCGCCCACCAGTTGTTAATCGCGGCCAACGTCAAACCGGTCCAGGCCCAGGAATTTAAAGCCGAGTTCACAACGTGGAATGGGCAAAGCGGTCCGGCGGCCAATGGTCCTCGCGTGGTGGAATTGGACGGCTTGACCGATTTTATCGGCCTCGAGGCAGACACTCGGGTTTCGGAAATGGAGGTCGGCTGGCCCTCGGCACCGGGAGTCCTGTATCAAGTTGAATATCGAGAGAATTTGTCCAGCAGCACATGGCAGAAGCTCGGGAGTCCGGTGACTGGCACGGGAAACAGGATGACCATCGCCGATAAAGTGCTTCCGGGGAACGCCGAGCGATTCTACCGCGTTCTCCCGCTGCAATAGGGAAATCAGGCGCCGCGTTGTTCCCCCTCTTCGTGACATTCTGAGCTGATGATTCGGCCTGTCACTTCCCGGCCTATTACTCAAAATTGGAAATAGATGAAAGCGCCAGCGCCGGAGGAGCAGAGGGCGATATAAACGACCATCGCGACGGCGATGCTCACGCGGACAAAGCCCACTCGCAGGGCTTCGTGGAAACGCGATTCGTAAGTAAACTGATAGGCCCAGACGGCGAGGACAAGGGCGAGCATCAGCACGGGTATGCCCGGATCGGTCCAAGCAGCGCTAAAGATGCGGCCGGAGATGAAAAGGGCGTCGGAGAGGGACTCAGCGCGGAAAAAAATCCAGGCGAAGCAAACGAAGCTGAAGACCCCGATTTGCTTGGCGAGTTTTGGGACGCGCTCGCGGTAGAATTGAGAGCGCTCGAGTTCGCGGGTGAGCATCACGCCGAAGGCATGCAGCATTCCCCAAATGGCGAAGGTCCAGGCCGCGCCATGCCAGATGCCGGAGATGAGAAAGGTGATGAAGAGATTGCGGTAGGTTTTGAACTTCCCCTCGCGATTCCCACCAAGAGGGATGTAAAGGTAGTCACGGAACCAACTGGAAAGGCTGATGTGCCAGCGGGTCCAAAACTCGCCGATGCCGGTGGCCAGGTAGGGATTATTGAAGTTCAAAATGAGGCGAAAGCCCATCACCTGGGCAATGCCGCGGGCCATATCGGTGTAGCCGCTGAAATCGAAGAAGATTTGCCAGGCAAAAGCGAAGGTCGCGAGGATGAGGGCGGGCGCACCAAACATCTTCGGGTTGTCATAGACGCGCTCGACGTAAAACGACAGATAGTTGGCCAGCGCCAGCTTCTTGAAGAGGCCCACGAGAAACAGCGAGAACCCATCCGTGAAGTTTTGCAGGCGGATGGGCGGAAATTCCTTGAATTGCGGCAGCAGATGTTTCGCGCGCTCGATGGGCCCCGCCATCAACTGCGGAAAAAAACAGACAAACGTGGCGAAGCGCAAAAAATTTCTCTCGCGATAGACCTTCCCAAAATAGAAGTCGATGGTGTAGCTGAGCGATTGAAAGGTGAAGAAGGAGATGCCGACGGGCAGGACGTATGGAAAATTAAAGGGCATGAGTGTGGATGGATCAGGTAGCTGCCACGACCAATGAAAGGATGTGAAAACCGCGTTCAGGTTCTCAATCACGAAGCGGGCGTATTTGAAAAAGAGCAGGAGCGCCAGATTGTTAATGAGGCTGATGAGGAGCCAAATCTTTCGACTGCTGAGCAGCGCCCCCAGGGCCATCAGGATGGTGAGTACTCCGAATAATTCCATGGTGGGGCGCAGCGTGGGCGGACCGGCGATGGCCGTGAGGACCGCGCCGAGGGTGAGTAGCGAAGCGATGATGAAGGCGGCTTGGAGGACACGGTCACCGAATTGGAAGCGCTTCAGGCGCGGCGCGACATCGACCTCTTGCCCTTGCGGCGGGCAATGGTCCATGAGCGTCACGAGGAAATAATCGAGCGCGGTGGAATAGAAAACGAGCAAGAGGTAATAGGGATTCCACCAGCCATAGAAGAAGTAGGAGGCGAGCATCAGCCAGGGAATCCAGAGCCGGGTCTTGCGCAAGGCAAAAAACACCGGCAGGACAACCAGCGCGAAGATCAGGAAAGGCCAGGTGTGGAAAAGCATGTTAGGTCAAAAGAACCCGTTTTATACCTAACGCTATCGCGATTTCGCCCTTAACTTTTCCACCTCCTCGGAGGATATTCGGCGGACACAACGGAAGCCGCAATAGTCGGTGTAGAAACAGGCGTCGGTATCACCGGTTTTTTGTCCCTGGCGAAAGGTGGAGCGGCACATTTCGGCGCTCGATTTCCAGGAACCGCCGCGCATGACGCGCTTAACGTCTTTGCGCGGGCTGGGCGGGCCCGCAGGATCAACGCCCGGGCTTTCCTTGTAATAGGTTGGGCTGTACACGTCCTCGCACCATTCGGAAACATTGCCGTAGAGGTCGTAGATTCCCCAGCGATTCGGCTTTTTTTGGGCGATGGCATGAGTTTTCTCTTCGGCATTGTCGGCGAACCAGGCGAACTGCCGGAGCTTGTCCGACTGGCCGAAATCGAAAGCCGCATCCGTTCCAGCTTTGCAGGCGTACTCCCATTCCGCTTCGGTCGGCAGACGATAACCGCTGGCGGAAAAATCGGGGTCCCAGTCGGCGGTCTTTTCGTTGTAAACGGGTTTAAGTTTTTCGAGGACCGAGCGTTCATTGCAATATTGCTTCGCATCGCGCCAGCGAACCCGCTCGACCGGCTTCTTGGGATTTTCATTCCAATGCGATGGATTCGGTAACTGCACCTTCTCGAACATCTCCTGGCAGACTTCGTATTTATCGATAGCGAAAGGTGTGAGCTTCACCTTATGGGCAGGCGCTTCGTCCGGATTTCCGTTGTCCGCTCCCATGGCAAATTCGCCGCCGGGCAGGTAAACCATCTCGATACCCGAGGCGGTGGCGATCTCAATTGGCGCGCCAGGCCTGGGGGCCGTCACCGGCGTGCCCGATGAGGAGCCCGTGGCGTTTTCGGGCGAGGAACCCGACTTGCCACAGGATGACAAAAAAGCAGCCGCGAGAGCAAGCGGCAGAACCTGGACAAATCTCATGAGCGACTTTCTAGTGCGTCTGAGAATGCGGCCAAAACCAATCCGATTCTTTGTTGCTGGCGCCGTTGGTGGTCAAGGTCGTGAACTCGGCGTCGCCGGCTTTCTGCAGGTCCACGGTGCCGTCGCGCGCCGGGACGGCGATGATATTCCATCCTTCGGCATAAATTCCGACGATTTCGCAAGCGGCGCGGAAGGTGCCCGGCTTCGTTAAATCGCCTTCGCCTTCAGGCCCCCGGCTGATGCTGAGATATTTATTATCAGGCGACCAATCCACGTGATAAATCTTGTCTTTCTCGTCTTTAATCCGAACGCGACGTTCCCCGACTTTCGGATTGTCCGAATCCGTGTCGAGCGGCGCGGCCGCGATTTCATGGTCCCCCGGTCCCCAGGCGATTTGCTTGCCGTCCGGGCTGATGCACGGGCGGCATCCGGGAATGTCGAGATTGATGATTTTATCGCCATTCCGTTCGATCAACAGAATGGCATGGCCATAACCCATTCCCGCGTGAACGGTCGCCGCGATCCACTTCCCGTTCGGGGAAAACGAGGGGTTGTAAAGGTGATGGAGCTTGGCGGAATTCGGATGCTCTTCGATCTTGCCGGTGTCGAGGTGGTAAAAATTCATCCCCTTGGTGTAGTAATCAATGACGTTGAATTTCGGATATTCCTGCGGCAGGTAGCCAATGACCTTGCCGTCCGGCGCCCAAAAAGGCTCGCGAGCGTTATCGACCAGCTTTTTGCGGTTCTTGCCATCCGTATCCATCACCCACAAACTGCGCACCGTCTCGCGTCCTTCGCCGGTGTCGACGCTATAGCAAATCCTCGTCCCGTCCGGAGAAACTTGTGGATAATGCTCATGCACACCTGGGGTTTTCGTCAGGTTGATCTGATTCGAACCGTCGGCGTTCATGACGAAGATTTCCCAATTATTATCGACGTAGGTCTCGTAGGCGATCTTGAACGGGACGGTTTTCAACTGATCACGAAACGCCGGGGCGTCCGAGGGGAACGCAGTAAAGGAAAGGAGAGCCGCCGCGCTCGCGGAAAGCAGGGAAAAGTAATTCACATTCATTTGGAGTGACCAGAGCTTAATCGGGCCGGGCGGACCGTTCAAGGATAACTCTCCGGGCCATGATCATTTGCTAATCGTTTGCGTTCGAGCGCCGCGAGATCGGCGAGTAACTTTTGAATGATCTTGTCGGAAGGATCAAGCCGCAGGGCCTCATGAAACAAGCGCTCCGCCTCCTTCTGCTGGCCAAGGCTCGCAAAAACAAATCCGAGATGCCCGCAGGCCGGACCGTTCTCCGGATTCAGGCGGAGCACGGTCTGAAGCTCCCGCTTGGCCTTCTGCAAATCATTTTCCGAGCGATACATAACCCCAAGCTCGAAGTGGGCCATTTCGCAATTCGAGTCCAGTTCAATCGCCTTTGCTAATTCCTGGCGCGCGCGCCGGGCATCTTTTCCGGTCAATAACGCGCCGAGGCGGGCGTGGGCTTCGGCCGAGTCTGGAAATGCCCGCACTCTCGACTCCGCTCCCTCGAGGAACACTCCAAAGAGATGTCCCTGATGGTCCTTGGCCAGAGTCTGGGCTTCACCGGGAAGCGTTTGGAGTTGCAGCCAGAGTTCGCACATTTCATCGCTCGACTGCGCTCCGTAGGTGACCCGTTTCGGCGGTTGATTGGGGTTAAAAATGTTGTTGGCCGAATTATCGTAAGTGTAGCGCAGATGAACGGTGCTGCCCTTCGGCAAGCGGACTGGTTCCTCATAGCGGTAGCTCCCCTGCCATCTAAAATCCCATTTTTTAATTCGCAGCAGCCAGGCCGTTTGTCCGTCCGGCAGTTCGGCGAAAGCTTGCATCTCCGTGGCGAGGTAATGGGCGTGTGGCAACAGGGCCAGGAGTTGGACATCGACCGGGAGCTTGTAGGAATCAGTAATGACGCTGTTCGAGACGCCGGGTGGGAAGTCGAGCACCTGAGAGGTCAGCACCAGTTTGATACAACTTTTCGTTGGGAGTTGATCGGTAAAATAGAGGCCGACCGACGACTGAATCTCTTCCGGTTTCCCGGATCGGTTCAAGTGCAGTTGCAAAATCAGGCTCGATTCTTTGGGCAGACGCCAGGGCAGCCCCGGCGGACTTTCGCTCGGCAATTCGCCAGGATGCCAAGTGAGAAACTGTCCATCAGGCATTTCGGCGGGCACGCTCATTCCATCGAAGCCGGGCCGGCCATCCCTGGCTTCGAGACGGCGGCAGGCGCCGGTTGCATCCACCTTGATGAAGGCATGATGGACGATGCGGGGGTTGCCCGGAGAAAATTCAACCGCGCGAACGTAACGGTCGCGATCCAGTTTCAGCGGAATAACAAAATTCCGGTAAACATCGGGTCCTTCGGCGCCGAGAGGGAACGGCTGGGACATGTTGACGACGAGGTCGGGTTTGCCGAGCTGCCAATCTCCCTTGAATTCCGACGGTGGCGGCAAAGCACTGGCTTCTCCGAGCGGGGTCCCTTGGTTGATCCACTCCTGAATCAGCTCTTTCTCGCTGGCGCTGAGCCGCCGTTCATTCTGGAATTTTCCAAAACGTGGTTCGGGTTCGGGCAGCCACGGAGGCATATAACCGCTGCGCGTGAAATCGAGAATTTGCTTCGAGTGCTTTTTGACATCGCTATAGGTCAGAAGCGAGAATGGGGCGGCTTGCCCCGGACGATGACAGACTGCGCAGTGCTGGAAGATCAAGGGCGCAATTTCGTTATTGAAGGTCACGGTTGCTTCCTTTGCGACCGCATGACCCTCGCTCAGAAACAAAAAGGCCGCGCCAACCGCTCCGATCCCGCGCAGAACGGGCTGACGGAACGCTGACAGGCAAAATAGCGCAGGCAAACGGACCATTTTAGCAACGCGTGGTATTATTCGCCCTGGCGGCACCAAATGCAATGAAGGGGTTTCGAACGAACTTGCGGGAGGTTCGCGAGGTCGCGAGGTTCGCAACTTTTCGTGGCCAGGTTTTCCCCGCCGCGCTAGATTCCGCAGGGATGCTATCGGAAAAGCCTTGGAAACCTGAGCTTGTGGTGCGGCTGCTGGCCGGGCTTTTTTCGAGCATGCTTCTCGGGGTGTTGATCGTTAACGGCTACGAATCGATGGCCTCGGAAGCGGGCAAACAGCACCGTGACTTGCTCGCCTTTGCCGTCGGGATAATCAGTTTTCACGGCGTTGGGCTCGTTCTTGTCCACGTTTTTCTTCAGCAACACCATGTGAGCTGGAGCGAAGCATTCGGTTTTCGGGAACCGCGTCTGCCGCGCGCCTTATTTCTGGCGGTTATAACCGTGATCGTAATGCTCCCGATCACTCTCTCCCTCACCGAGCTTTCGCGGAAGATACTTGTTTATTTCCAAATGCCGGTCGAAGCGCAGCAAGCGGTGAAAATCATGCAGGTCGCTACTTCGCATGCCGAACTGGCCTTGCACGGTATCGCGACGGTCATTTTGGCTCCATTCGTCGAGGAGCTTTTTTTTCGGGGGATTCTCTATCCCACGATCAAGCAAAGCCGTTTCCATTCGCTCGCGCTTTGGGGCACTTCGTTTTTTTTCGCCCTGAGCCATAGCAATCTTCTGATTCTTCTGCCGTTGACGGTCCTGGCGATCATTCTCACCTTCCTTTACGAGACCACGAACAATCTCCTGGCCCCGATTGTGGCGCACAGCCTTTTTAACGCGGCCAACTACGCCTTTCTTCTCTTCCAGAAATATCAGGAGGGGTTGCTCTGAACGAATTTGAGCTTATTTCGAAAATCGCCGCGACGTTGCCGGGAAACACAGCCCTGGTCAAAGGCGTGGGCGATGATTGCGCCGTGCTCGACCTGGGCCTGATCGACCGCCAAGTGCTTTTCAAAACGGATGCCGTTGTTGGGGACATTCATTTCACCAAAGAAACGCCCCCCGCGAAAGTTGGTCGCAAAGCGCTCGCGCGGCCGCTCAGCGACATTGCGGCAATGGCTGGGACTCCTGTTGCCTGCCTGGTCACGATTGGCTTGCCCAGAGGCTTCGAACCCGAGTTTGTCTTCAAGTTTTACGACGGCCTCAATGCCTTGGCGCGTGAGTTTTCCATTGCTGTCGCCGGCGGCGAAACCACGCAAACAAAGGGGGAGATTTTCGCGTCTGTCGCTGTTATCGGCACGATTCCCAAAGGACGTGCCATCTCGCGCGCTGCCGCAAAACCTGGCGATGCTATTTTCGTTTCCGGCGATTTGGGCGGTTCGATCTCCAGCAAACATCTCGATTTCACTCCGCGCGTTCGCGAGGCCACGTGGCTGGCCGAGAACTTCCCAATTCACGCGATGATGGACCTGAGCGACGGACTCGCCAGCGACCTTCGGCATATTCTGCACGCCAGCCGAGTCGGCGCGGAAATTCTCTCGGAGGGTATCCCGATCAGCCGGGCCGCTAAACTACAGGCCAGGAACGAATCCTCGGCTAAGCCACCGCTGCTTGCTGCCCTGACGGATGGCGAGGATTTTGAGCTGCTCTTCACCGTTCCCTCGAAAGAGGCCGTGCCGGTCCTCGACGGGTGGAAAAAACGATTTCCCGGCACCAAGATCAGTTGTATCGGCAGAATTACTCCAGAACCCGGGCTGCGGATTCGGGATAAACAGGG
>DASYTB010000478.1:0-11885 GCA_036002705.1 Verrucomicrobiia bacterium | reverse complement strand
CCGGAAATCTTCCGCCAGAGCGCCGTCACGCGCTGCCGATAATGCGGGTTCCGCTTCCAGACAAGGGCATCCGCGCACAGGACCGCCGAGAGCAGATCACCTTCGCCATGTCGGCATTTGATGAGCGGATTGACCTCGAGCCGTTCCAGCGCCATCACCACGAGATAATCGAGACCGATCGCCTGCCGGATGAGCACCCACATGTCCGTCTCCGAAAGATTCTCCAGCGGCACGTTGCGCAGATAATAGGCGGAGGGAAAAGGATGAAAATCCCACGCGAGATTTCTAAACTTCTCGCGTTTGAGCTGAACCAGGGTTTTGCTGCGGTCGAAATCCACGTCGAGCCGGCTCCCCGATCCTTCGCGGAGACGAAAGAGCGGGCGGGAAATCTCGATTTCTTCTACACCGGATTTGCTCATTTGTCGCTTCTTTTTCCTCGTCTGAGATTCGCGGAAATTCAAGATTTTTCGGCGCGGCCGGCGCGACTGTTTGGCGCCCTTTGCGCCTTGATGGTCTTTTGTTAGGTTGGCTGAGTGAGTTTTTCCTCCGTATTCAAGGATTTGCCTTTGCAGCAGCGCCTGAATGATCTGCGCCACGCCGATTCCGATGCGGTACAACGCGTCCTGCGCAAGCCCAAGGTTGATTTGGCGGATTTTCCCGTCCTGATTTCGGAGGCTGCCTCGAGATTTCTGGAGGAGCTTTGCCGCCGTTCCCAGCAGCTCACACGGCAACGCTTTGGGCGAGTGATGCGCTTCTTCGCGCCGCTTTATCTTTCGAACGAGTGCATCAACAATTGCAAGTATTGCGGCTTCTCGCGCGATAATCCGATTCTGCGAGTAACACTCACGCTGGATGAGGTTCGCCGGGAAGCGGCCGAGCTGGCGCGACAGGGCTTCCGCAATATTCTCCTCGTCGCGGGCGAGCATCCGAAGTTTGTTTCGAACGATTACCTTCGTGATTGCGTGGCTGCATTGCACGAGGAGTTTCCATCCATCTCCCTCGAAGTCGGGCCGATGGAAGCCTGCGAATACAAAAGAATCGCTGCGGCGGGCGCGGAAGGCCTGGTCGTTTACCAGGAAACCTACGATCGCGACGTCTATCAAAACGTCCACACCGCCGGGCCGAAACGCGATTTTGATTGGCGCCTGGATACTGCCGAGCGCGCTTACGCCGCCGGTTTTCGACGCCTTGGAATCGGCGCGCTTTACGGATTGGCGGATTGGCGGCGGGAAGCGCTCGCGCTGGCTTATCATGCGGATCACCTATTGCGTAGTTGCTGGAAAGCGCAGCTCACAATTTCGCTCCCGCGGCTGCGTCCGCACGCCGGGGAATTTCAGCCGCTCACGCAAATCAGCGATCGGGAGTTGGTTCAATTGGTTTGCGCACTGCGCCTGACTTTCCCAGACGCCGGCCTTGTCCTGTCCACACGCGAGCCCGCGCGCCTGCGGGATGGTTTGTTCGGCCTCGGCATTACACACATCAGCGCGGGGAGCCATACCGAACCCGGCGGCTACACGGGTGCCGGCAACCAGCATCTCCATTTAACCCAACGCGGCCGGATCATTCCTCTCAGCGACCAGTCCAGTGAATGGTCCGCTCCGCGAAATGGCCGCACGAACGCCACCGGGCAATTCGAAATCGCTGACGGCCGTTCGCCGGAGGAAATCGCCGCGGTCATCCAGCGCTTGGGTTATGAAGCGGTCTGGAAAGACTGGGAAGCATCCCTTTGCGCCTGAGAGAATATCCCGCGAAATGCACCACCGAGTGATAGCCAACGGGAAGCAAATGGAAGTACCCCAGCCCTGCACCATCGCCGAGTTTTTGATCCGGCAGAAGCTCTCGCCGAAATGCGTCGTCGTGGAGCACAACGGCGAGGCCGTGGCTCCCTCCGAATTCTCCAGCCGCCAGCTTCACGGTGGCGACCGCCTTGAAGTGGTCCAGGTTGTCGCGGGTGGATAGAGCCTTGAATTTTTTCATTATGTGGGCCGTTCCGGAGGTTGAGGTGCCATTTCAAAGCTCCCGTTGGAAAAAAGAGGCGACGCGCGATTGATCGTCCTTGAGTCGAATCGACCTTGCCAACGCGTTTTCTCTAACCCCAATTGACGTTGTGAGTGCAACGGAAATCATCGACCAAATTAAGGGGCCTTGGTCCCGAAGAACAAAAACACGTGGTCGAATTCGTGCATGCGCTGGAGTACGACGATTGGGATCGCGAGATTGTAGCCGATGATTCCGCTGGGCGACTCGATTTCCTCAAAGAACAAGCGCGAAAGGCCGTCCGCACGAAACGGCTTGAACCGCTTCCGTGAAATCGGCGACGACGCGGGAATTCTGGGGCCACTACCATCAGCTCGCCTCTGATTCAGGAGCTGGCTCGAAAGAAGTACCACCTCTGGAGTGGGGATCATTGGCATCCTTCGCTCGCTTCAAAAAAGTCGGTGGTTTTTGGCGCGTTCGTATTGGCGAGGGGTATCGCGCCCTCGGCTATAGGGAAGGCGAATACCTCGTTTGGGTGTGGATCGGCACGCATGACGAATACCTGCGCCTGATAAAAGCAAAAGCGGGACGCTGAGAGGGCGCTAGAATTCGCCTCACGAGCCGGCCGCTGCCCGCGCTTTCGGAATCGATTTCGAAAGTGCGCCTCGAACAAGAAATCCAGGAATTCTCATATTCCTATGAATTCCCCGCCCCGCGTGGATTCTTACAAAAACCTTTCCTCATTTGCGAAGCGGCTTTCGGTACTTCGCGCCAGAGCGTCAGGGCGCTCGCCCGATCACTCAAAGGGGTTTAATCCAGCCACTCCCAGGCCGGCAGAACCTTGATGCCCCTGCCGTCTTCCGTGAACGCATCACGCTGATCAATGCTGAGAATCAGCAACTCACGGGCATGCCGGCCCGAACTCGGAAGGGTTGCGGCGCCAAGCAATCCGCGGACCTCTCGCTCTCGATTCTGCGGAGATAAATTCGCGCAGACTTGAATGGCAGCCTTCGAGGTGAGGAAGTCGCATTCCCACCGGTGAGTTTCGGCGGCGAACGCCACCTCTTCTCCCGCTCGGAGCAACGCCAGGAGCACGGCATTTTCCAATCGCCGGCCCACGTCTGGAGTCGGATTCGGTGTATTGGCCACCCGAAAGCCCGGATCAATCGCATAGTATTTCGGAGGGCTGATGACCCGCTTCTTGAACGAGGAACTGAACCGAGGCACCGGAAGAATCAACCACGCATCCCGGAGATACTCCAGGTAGCGTCCCGTTTGCGCAACGCTCGGAATGCCAAGGCCCTTTGCCAATGATTGCAAAGAGAGAGGTTGGCCAGTGTGCGCCATCAGGTGGAGAGCCAGGTTCATCAAATGGCGCGTATCACGTAGACCAAACCGCGAAACAATGTCCCGCTGCACCACATCCCGCAGCAATTCGCGCAACAGCACGGGTGCCAGGTCCGGTTCCCGCAGCGCCGCCGGGAAACCGCCCTCCGCCAAATACCCGTGCAGCGTTTCCTCTCCGCGTTGGCTTCCTCGGAGTTCCAAATACTCGCCGTAAGAAAAGGGATAAACCGCGACGGAAAGATGCCGGCCCGTCAGCTTCGCGCCCAATTCTCGACCCAGCAGCGAGGCGTTTGAACCGGTCACACAGACACGCCGTCCCGCATCAAGCAGCGCGCGGACTAGCCGCTGCCATTCCGCCACTTCCTGCACCTCGTCCAGAAATACCGCCGCGCCCGGATAATTTTCATCGAGCAAAGACAAGAGCGAGGGGAAATCCCGCGGTTCCATCCCGTAAAGCCGCGTGTCCTCAAGATTACAAAAGACCGCAGAACTGTCGCTTTGCCGCGACAACTGCCCCTGTAGCGTACTCTTTCCGCAGCGCCGGGCCCCTGTGAGCACTAACGCTCTGCCGGGCCGCAAATGAAGCTGTGTGGTCAACCTTCGCGGCACTTCTCCTCGCTTCGACAAGCCTTCTGGTCCGACTTGCAAAGTTGATAATATTGTATCTCGTAATAACACAAGATTGTTATATTATAAAATACAGTGATGGTAAACTGTAAAGCTCGGCGTGACAGACTGTGGACGAGAAAGGCGAAAAACTAACTTGGCTGATTCTAAGAAGCAGTAATCTTCCACCTGCTTTCGGGTGATCCCGTCGGAAAAAGCCCGGCGAAAAAATCCTTGAAAATTTTCCTGCAAAAAACATTCAAAACTGTAAGAGTCTCGGCTTTCCCTGGAATTACGCAGATACAGAGAGCCTTGTGACAACGCGGAGCGAATTCATCCCCACCCGGCCAAGCCTGCTGAGTCGCCTTAAAGACTTGGAGGACCAGCAGAGCTGGACCGAGTTCTGCGCGCTCTACCGCAAACTTATCCAAAGCATCGCTCTCCGTTCCGGCCTGAGCGACGCCGAAGCTCAAGACGTGGTTCAGGAAACATTTATTATTGCTGCCCGCAAAATTCCGAACTTCCGCTACGATTCCACGCGTGGCTCCTTCAAGAGTTGGATCGCGCTCATCACCCGCCGCCGCATCGAAAAACAACTCAAAAAACGACTTCTCACCTCGCCTTCGCCGGCAGACTCCACGCGCACCTCCACGCTCCATCGCCTTCCTGCTCCCGATTCCTTCCAATCCACGTGGGACGCTGAATGGGAGCGCAATCTCCAAACGACCGCCCTCAATCGAGTCAAAGCCCGCCTCAAGCCCAAGCAGTTCCAAATGTTCGATCTTTACGCCCTCAAGGGATGGTCCATTTCCGAAGTCGGGCGCGCCTTGGGCGTGAGTGCCACCCATGTTTACGTGAACAAACATCGCGTTTTGCGCCAACTCCGCCAGGAACTCAGCCGCCTGCAATCGCAGGAAAGAGGCCGCAGGGATTAGGCGGAGTTGGGTCGATGAGAAACTTCTTGTCACCCGTGACGAATGACCAAGACTTCCTTTCATGTTCGGTGTGGTGAAATCGGTTCATTTTGTGGGGATTTGCGGGACGGCGATGGCTTCGGCGGCGGCGGCGATGGTCGAGCGTGGCTACGTCGTGACTGGCTCGGATCAGAACGTTTATCCGCCGATGTCCACGTTTTTGGCCGAAAAGGGGATTCCGGTGATTTCCGGCTACAGCGAGAACAATCTGCGCGACAAACCGGACCTGGTAGTGATTGGGAACGCGATCTCCCGCGGCAATCTCGAAGCGGAAGCAGTGCTGGAGCAAAAGCTGCGCTACTGCTCATTGCCGGAGTTGTTAAGGGAATTTTTCATTCGCGGGAGGAAGTCTCTGGTGGTGACAGGGACTCACGGAAAAACCACAACCTCATCGTTGCTGGCGTGGGTGTTCGAGCATAGCCGGAAAAATCCGAGTTATTTGATTGGGGGCATTCCGAATAATCTCCAGCAAGGGGCGCGTTTCACGGACAGTGAGTTCTTCATTATTGAAGGGGACGAATATGACACGGCTTTCTTCGATAAGCGCAGCAAGTTTGTCCATTACCTGCCGGAGGTCGTGATCATCAATAATATCGAGTTCGACCACGCGGATATTTTTGAGAATCTCGGGGCGATCCAGCTTTCGTTTAAGCGACTAATTAATTTGGTTCCGAGAAATGGCCTGCTGCTGGGGAATGGCGATGATGGAAATATCGAGCCTTTGCTTGGGGTGAAGCATTGCCCCATCGCGCGATTTGGTTTTGGAGAGAATTGCGGTATCCGGGCGACAGATCTCCGGTTGGACGGCGCGGGGTCGCGCTTCCGGGTGGGGGGTCATGATTTTCAAGTTCCGCTCATTGGTGAATTGAATGTGCGCAATGCTCTGGCGGTCGTGGCCTGCGCGCGGCACTATGGGTTGTCCGAGGCGGAAATTCAATCGGCGTTCGATACGTTCATGGGCGTGAAGCGGCGCATGGAAATTCGCGGCGTGAGCGGCGGGGTGACGGTGATTGATGATTTCGGGCATCATCCGACGGCCATTCGGGAGACGATGCGGGCGCTGCGAGTGCGTTTTCCCGGCCAGCGCGTTTGGGCTGTTTTTGAGCCGCGCTCGAACACGACTCGACGAAATGTTTTTCAAAACGAAATTACGGAAGCGCTGGCGATGGCAGATGGAGTCGTCGTGGCCCAGGTCGCCCGCCTGGAACAGCTTCAGCCTCATGAGAGGCTGGATCCCGAGCGGCTGATCCGAAGCCTGCAGGAGAGTGGCAGGCGGGCGTTTTATCTTCCGAACGCCGACGCGATTGTGGAGCGCCTCGCGAGCGAGGTGCGCAAAGGCGAGGTGGTCTGCGTGTTCAGCAACGGCGGGTTTGGAGGCATACACGAGAAGCTGCTGCGACAGTTCGGGGCGGGAACTCTTTGAACAGGAGGAAACGGAGAGAACAGAGAATTTAATTTGCCTCTCTGTTTCCTCTGTCCGCTCCTGTTAATTCAGCGGCGGCTAGGCTTTGGACCGGGGTTCTTGAAACACTTTGATTCTACAGGCAGACTCTTCGGAATGTCGCCGCTGCCTTTCGAGCTCCAATTGGCGCTCCGATATCTGCGACCGAAACGAACGTTCGTTTCGGTGATTACGCTTATTTCGATCGTCGGCGTGATGCTCGGGGTCGCAGTGCTCATCACGGTGATCAGCGTCATGACGGGCTTCGACCGCGAGTTGCGCGACAAGATTCTCGGGTTTAACGCCCATTTGCGGATTACGAATTTTAGCCGGCGCCCGATTCGCAACTACCAGCGGCTTGCCCAAATGGTTTCCAGCAACGCGCACGTTCGCGCCGTGGCGCCGTACACGATGCAGCAGGTGTTCGTGCAAACCGAGCCGGAGACGGGTGACCCGGAAGCGGCTGGACAATATCTTCGCGGGATTGACCCGAAACGGGAAGGCGAGGTGAGCATCGTTCCGCGCAGCGTGGTCCAGGGCGAATTCAATCTGCGGGGCAACCGGATCCTCGTCGGCGAAACCTTTGCGCATAATTTGGGTTTGCGGGTCGGCGACAAACTGGTGCTGGTTTCAGGGCGCGACTTGAGGGACATCTATAACGCCAAGAAGAACGAAAAAGCAGATGCGGTAATTCCGGATGATTATGAAATCTCAGGAATTTTTGATGTCGGCCACTACGAATATAACGCCGCCTTTATTTTCTGTTCGCTCGCCACGGCGCAGGAGCTGTTGGGAATGGGGCAGGGAGTGGATGGCCTTTCGGTGATCATTGATGATCCGAACAAGGCCGAGCTTGTGCGGAAGGAACTGAGCCGCGCGATTGGCGGCGACGTTTATATTTCGACCTGGTTCGATGACAATTCGATGTTCCTCAATGCGCTGGCGGTGGAGAAGAATGTCATGTTTTACATTCTGTTTTTCATCATGATCGTGGCGGCGTTTGGAATTATGAGCGCGCAGATCACCTTCGTGGTCCAGAAAACCCGCGAGATCGGAATGCTTAAAGCGCTCGGCGCGTCGAGCCGGCAGATCATGACGATTTTTCTCAGTCAGAGCTTGATGGTGGGCGTGCTTGGGGTCCTGTGCGGATTTGGGCTTGGACATCTCGCAGTCGCGTATCGCAATGAATTCCTCGCATTCATGCGCAAAACATTTGGTTACGAACTTTTCCCGGCGAAGCTTTACCTCTTCAACGAATTGCCCGCGGTCATCGTTCCGCATGATATCGCGCTCATTTGCGGCGCTTCGCTGGTTATATGCATTCTGGCTGGATTATTCCCCGCCCTGAACGCGGCCCGGCTTCGTCCGGTCGTTGCGCTGCGTCATGAATAACGAAACGCTTCTCCGGGCTTCCGATTTGCATAAGAGGTACACCCTCGGGCGGCGCGCTGTGCATGTGCTGCGCGGGGTGAGCCTGGAAGTGCAGCGCGGGGAATTCGTGGCCTTGCAGGGGGCGTCCGGAGCCGGCAAGAGCACTCTGCTTCACCTGGTCGGCGGGTTGGATACGGCCGATAAAGGCGAAATCGTGGTGTGCGGGAAAAACCTCACCCATATTTCCGAAGGGCACCTCTCCCGTTTTCGAACCGAAAAGATCGGATTCATCTTCCAGGCTTACCATTTGCTTCCCGAGTTCGACGCGCTGGAGAACGTAGCGATTCCAGGGCGGATTGCGCGGCACAGCGCCGGAAGCGTGCGGGAACGCGCCCGCGACTTGCTCAAGCGGGTTGGGCTGGGCGAACGGTTAGACCATCGGCCCTACGAGCTTTCTGGCGGGGAACAACAGCGGGTCGCGATTGCCCGAGCATTGATCAATGAACCGGAAGTAATCATCGCGGACGAACCGACGGGAAATCTCGATTCGCGCACGGGGGAGGATATCCTGAACCTGCTTTGCGAGATTCGGGCGGAAAGGAATACGACGCTGCTGATTGCCACGCACGATTCCAAAGTCGCGCACCGTGCGCCCCGCGTTGTCCATTTGGCCGATGGACGAATCGCGCCGGATGAAACGGCAGATGGGGTTCGCTCATGATCTAATCACAATGAGAACCCGATCGCTCAGCACGGTCTATTACGTTCTCGCGCAAATTTTTGTTTCGTCCGCCCTGGCCGATGCAAGCAAGTCGGAGATTCATCCGGTGCCGCGCCAGGATGTGAATTCGCGAATCGCTCACGAGCAATTACTGGCGAAGGCGAAACAGGGCAGGATTAATGTCTATTTTGTCGGCGACTCCATCACGCGGCGTTGGGGTGCAACCGATCCGCAATACCGCGAGTTGCTCCGGAACTGGACGACGAACTTTTTTGGCTGGAACGCCGCAAACTTTGGCTGGGGCGCGGACAAGCTCGAGAACATTCTGTGGCGTCTGGAAAACGGAGAGCTGGATGGAGTGAATCCGAAGATTATCGTTATTCTGGCGGGCACAAATGATGTAGGGGCGAATCCTGACAGCTCGGAGAAGCCTGGCCGGATCGCGGCGGGGTTCAGAGCTATCGTGGATGTTTGCCGGAAAAAGGCGCCGGCGGCCACGATAATTCTCACGGCAATTTTTCCGCGAAACGACGTGATGGCGGCGCTCCCCATCATCAACGAAGCGAATCATGAGATCGCGAAGATCGCAGATGGAAAGAAGGTGCGCTTCCTCGACATCAATCGAAAGATTGCGGACGAAAATGGCAGATTTTTTGAAGGGATGGTGAATCCCGACAAGCTGCATCCCACGATTGAAACTTACCAGATTTGGGCAGACGCATTGAAGGCGATCTTTACGAAGATTCTCGGGCCTCCGGCGGCAACCGATAGCGCGCCCTCTCCGACCGGAGATCCGAGCCAAAAGAAGAAATAATCCCAGCCCCGCAGGCGCAAAGTTGAAAATCGTCAACGCGGGGCCATTCCCAGAATTTCCTGGTCCAGCCATCTGGTCCGGCGCCTGACCCAGTCTTTCATTTGGGCCACATCTTCTTTGAAAGTCAGGCGGTCTGGATACATATCTTGCGCATCCCGCCAGCGCGCGGCATTTCTCTCCGGAGCATCCCCGAGGGTTTGGACGTTCTGATTGATTAACGCATCGATGCTTTGGACGGAGAACTGCCGTTCGCGAAGCTGTTTCCAGCGGGCGATGAACTTTTGCCGGTATGCCGGGTCGGAGAGCAGCCGGTCGAATAAATGGTTCGACAGCCACGCGGTTGAACCGAGGCGGCTGGCCTCCCAATTGCGGCCGAACGTCGCGTCGTAATCCCACGGCGCGAAAAAGAGGCGAGTGGGCGGTCCATTGGTCCGGGGGGCGTCACGCGCGAGGAGGAGGTTCTTGTCGAAGCCATCCATGTTACTGGTGACCAGAATGAGCAAATGGAAATCGATCGTGTTTTCGAGATCAAGTCGCGCAACGATCCCGTTCACCGGATCGAAAAACTCCCGGTCGTTCGCCGAGCTGACAAAACGGTTAAAGCCGTCCAACGGCTCCCAATACGCTGTCACGAGCGGATCGGGCTCACGCTGTTCATAACCCCAATGACCGGGCTGGTCGAAATTGGCCGAATGATCGACCGCTTTGTAAATGCAGGCATGCTGAGTGGCGTTGCTCTCATATCTGCGCAATCCGAGCAGGCCGCGATCCACTCGTTCCATGAGCAGATAAACGCCCTCATAATGTCCATTCACATTGACCTCGACGAAACGGCTGGCGGCGGCGAGGCGAGGCGCATTTGTGGCCGAGAGAGAACGGAACAGATCGTAGGAAAGTTTGTGCCGCATGAGCGAACGATCAACAAAGGCTGCGTTCAACACCCAATGCGCACTGTTGGACATTCCCAGCCAGGAAACCGGAGCATCCAGCGTCAGCCCAAACGATTTTTTCGGATAGGCCTGCGAACTCGCGCCGTGAATTCGCGCGACGCCACTCTGCCTTTTCCCTTGCGCGGAGCTCTCGTCAAGCAGCGTCACTGAGCATCCTGCTTTTCGGTCGGAGGCTATTGTCTCTTTTGCTTCCAAAGAAACGAGAGGAAGCCTGGTGTCCGAACGCGGCGCACGGCTGGTTGATTCGCTTTCGGCTGCGGTCAGACTGGAAAGCCTCAGGACTAAAAACAGCAAAACAAAAGCTTTCATGACGCTTCCTCTCTCTAATTGGCCGGCCGCGGAATGCAAGCGGGAGGCGCTGCCAAACCCTCCGGACTGCGGCGAACTGCGCTTTCCTTGTAAACCCTTTAGCGAACAGCAGTTTTTCGACCAAGATGAGCCATTTGACTGATTCGCCCGGCTGGCGTCATCCCTCCTCGAATCAAACGCTGCTTTTCCATCCTGCTTTTACTTGGGCCAGGCAGGCCGCATCTGCCGGACAGATCGCAGAAGTGGGCTTCTTTATGTTTGAACTAATCTGGACTGTTGAAAATCGAGATCGGACGAAGCAATTACTTGGTCAAAACCGTTGATCACTTCCTGAAGCTGATTCCGCAAACCAGGAAATCGCCTGCCGTATTAGCGGAAGATCGGGCTTTTCGTCCAAGTGGACAACTCTGCCATCGTAAGAACCTGTGTAAGAAATGGACTTCATTTCTCAATTATAATTAGTCGTGGTCGAAAAAACGACAAATTAGTGAAGCCTGCGCGTGAGAGTCTTCTCGCCTCTGACCTTTCTGCACGACATACTTAGGCTTCATCTGCTATTTTAGGCCATGCCATTGGACGATTTATTCGCGTCCACAGAGAAACCCAAACGCGAGGAGAAGGCGAAAATGCAATCGCTTCCACCGCTCGCGGCCCGGATGCGTCCCCGCACGCTCGACGAGTACGTGGGGCAAAGGCATGTCCTGGCGGCGGGACAGCTCTTGCGGCGGGCGATTGAAGCGGATCGAATTCAGTCGTTGATTTTTTATGGCCCGCCCGGAACGGGAAAAACATCCCTGGCGCAGATCATCGCCCATCAGACACGATGCAAGTTCGAGCGCCTGAGCGGTGTCGAGTCGAATGTCGCGGATATGCGGCGCGTGCTTTCCGGCGCAGCGAATCGGCTCGAGACCACGGGGCAAAGCACCATTCTTTTCATCGACGAGATCCATCGCTTTAACAAAGCGCAACAAGACGTTTTGCTGCCCGACGTGGAAAGCGGCGTGGTGCGATTGATCGGGGCGACAACGCACAACCCTTTTTTCTTTGTTAATTCCCCTCTTGTTTCCCGCTCGCAAATATTTGAATTGCGTCCCCTCGAGACGGACGACCTCTTCGATCTGCTGCGCCGCGCGCTCGGTGATGCGGAACGCGGCCTGGGCGACGTGAAAATTGATGCCCACGAGAACGCGCTCCGCCATATCGCAACGATTGCGGACGGAGACGCGCGCAAGGCGCTTAATTCTCTGGAAATCGCTGCGCTGACGACTCCGCCGGATTCGGATGGGACGATTGTCATTGATCTGGCGGCGGCGGAACAGAGCATCCAGAAGAAGGCGGTGGTTTATGACGGCGATGGCGACGCGCATTACGACAC
>DASYTB010000477.1:0-5584 GCA_036002705.1 Verrucomicrobiia bacterium | reverse complement strand
CACGCGACCGCGCATGATATCGTTTAGTTTTACCGGCGCTCCATCCGTCCCAAGCACCGTCCCATCGGAAGCGGGTTGCAGGACAGGCAACCTATAACTGCCTGGCGTCGGGACCTCATAATCGTATTCCTCCGTCCGCTTCAGGAGACCGTCGAGCTCTTCCTCCGCCCGCAAGCTCGTCGTAACCGCCAGAAAGCCGACGATAAGGAATTTCAAGGCAAAGCTTGTCATGAGTAAAGGCCTCCACTCGCTTTCGGCTGCTTAAATTTAGTTATACAGGCTCGCCGAACCGAAACGCATAATATGGGGACGCCCGAGCTTCTCCTCCTTAAAGTCCACGGTGAACGTCGGCTTCAGTTCACGACCGTTCCAATCGTAGCCTTTCAAAAACTGGTCGTTGTCAGCGCCGGTCTTATCCCAATTGGCCAAAAGCGAAGTCGTGAAATAGAGCCTCTTCCCATCCCAGCTTTGGCTCACCATGTTCACTTGCCGCCCGATGGTCTGTTCGTGAATTAATTTCGGCTGGAGCGGGTTTGAAACATCATAGACGCGGCACTTGCCGTCCCCGAAGCTATCGACAAAGAGCAGGTTGTCGTCCGCGCTTAAACTGATATCGACCGGCAGCACCCCCTGGCCTTCCGGCCCGACATGAGCAACCTCCGTTGCCTTCCAATCGCCCGATTCCGCTTCATGCACAAGCCAAATCTTTGAACCGAGCGCCGTCGCGGTGAAAGCGTAATTATGACGCGGTCCCCAGGCCCATCGAACCTCGAGCGGCGCGCCCGGCACCTGAAAGACCTTGCGCGGCTGCCGCGTGTGCAAATTCCACAGGACCACGGTCTGTCCGAAGTGCTTCATCGCCTCCGCATCCTTCGTCAGTTCGCCGAATGGACGCATGTAATTCTTCCAACCGGTAAAGGATGAACTGAGCATGACGTTTTTTCGGGGCAGGACGCGCGCGTCGTAGCCATAACCATCCGCCACGTTCTCGATCTGTGCACCGAAGCTTTGCTCGCTCGTCGGCATCAAGTGCGTCGCGATATAGCGCCCCTCGTTGCTATACTCGACAAGGCCCGTCCGCCCGCTTTTGTCCTTCGTGTTCGAAAGACATGGTACGAGCATCCGCCCGGGTAGCGCGTAAAATCCATGCGGCCCAACCATGCCCGTGGTCGTCGCAAAGTCGGTGATGGTCCTTTTAAGACGCGGCTTTGCGGGATCAGTGG
This sequence comes from Verrucomicrobiia bacterium, assembly GCA_036002705.1. Classification (GTDB taxonomy): domain Bacteria; phylum Verrucomicrobiota; class Verrucomicrobiia; order Limisphaerales; family SXQI01; genus DASVNK01. Next base: position 4,361 of record DASYTB010000477.1, on the reverse strand, counting down.
CCACGTCGAAAATGAAAATGTAGCTCGTATCCAATCCGCTCAGCCAAAGCTCCCGGCGATCATCTGTAAATCCGCCGTGATGCGCCTCGTGCCGTCCGCCCACGGATGTGCTGTTCACCACTTTCCCGTAGTGGGACGAGCCCGGCTTCACGTCGATCGTCACCAACTTGTCCGAGCCATCGCCCCATCCCTCGACCCCAAGCGTCCACACATAGACGAACTCCTCCTGCCCGGTAATCTTCGGCATGTACGGCGACATGCAGGTTTCGTCCGCGCGCGCGCCGCTGCCGACGAGCGCCAACAGAACCGTCGCCAGTCCACAACGCACATCCATCCACCCTCGATGCCTCAGCCAACGAGAAACACTCCGACGAAGAACTACAGCAATCTTGTTCATCATAGCGCGGCCACTTTGACCGAGCTTATGAATTGAGTAAATGGAACTAAAGTTCCAGAAACGCCGTGCCTAAACCGGGCGCTAGGACCGGGGAATGTAGTTCAGTGTGTAATAGCAATCTGCGTGCAGGAGGGGTTCGCCTTCGGCGGATTTAAGGCCGGGAAGGTGCAGTTCATGGATATGCCCTTGCTGGAGGCCATCGATGACGAGGCGCACAGAACGATTATTCTTTCCCACGACGGCTTTTTTGATCGTGGGATGGGTTCGATCCACTTCAGGGCTGCCGTAGCTGGCTTGATAAATGTAGGTGTAGGTTTCCAAAGTGTAGCTATCGAGGCGTTCCGCCGAGACAGGGTCGATCTCTTTGGTGAAAGTCAGTTCAAAACCGTCCGGCTTCGCGCGCATTTCGTGGATTTCAAAGGGCACTTTGTGGGTCCAGACGAGGCGTTGCAGCGCAAATGGTTTTCCGCCGCGCGAACCCCAACCGCGGTCCGTGCCATAAACAAAGAGTGAGCCATCCGGACCAAATTCTTCGCTGAGAGACCCTGAGCCAAAGCCCTGTCGAAACGGAAAGCAAACGCCCTGGTAGATGCCGTTAATACGTTCGAGAAAGACACGCATCACGGTGCTATGGGTTTGATCTCCGACGAAGAGTTGGTTCTCGAAAGGGCCGAACGTTCCTCCCGTGCTGTCGTTAATAATGCCGCTCGAGGACTGGCCCATCTTGTTGTAGGGAAAAAGAACCGCGGGAGGCACAAGCTGCGGAATGCGCCCGGCTTCTACGTTCATCCGACTGCCGCTGACCGGATCCAGAGGACGCGGCCCAATCGCGTCAGTCAGCTTGTACCAGGTGTTGCCGGAAGGATTCCCCATGAAGCCGCCGGGCTTAAGGTATTTCAACGCGCAGGCTCCGTTCCACGGTCCCTGGTTTTCACTGTAAAACATGTCACCGAGTGCATTCGTGGCGATGCCACCCGGAGAACGAAGGCCGCTGCACGTTGGAATGGTTGTCCCGTCGTGAATGTTCACGCGGACACACCAACCGCGATATGGGTCGTCGCTGGTAAATGAACCAGTCAAGGTGAGCGTGACCCAAATGAATCCCTGCGGATCGACCTTGGACCCAAAGGCGTACTCATGATAATCCCCATTGATCGACCAGAAGTCGCTGACCGTTTCGAAGATGTCCGCCTTCCCATCGTGATTCGTGTCTTTGACGCGAGTGACCTCCCCGCGTTGCGTGGCATAGAGGTCGTCGCCGGAGATCGCCAGCCCGAGCACTTCATGAAGGCCACTCGCGAAAAGGTTATATTTGAGATCCTTCGGTGGACTCGAAAGGGCATTATCGACCATAAAGATATCGCCGACCCGGGTGGACACGGCCAGCTGGCCCTCGGAATTCGCTCGTGGGATCCAATGTAGAGCGCCGGCTTCGAGCACGATCCCTTGCGGAACCGGAAGGGTCACCATTTGGTAATACTCGTTTTCGCGGGTGGCGAGGTCAGCGGAGCGGGTGGTGAGGCCCAAAACCGGAAGAAACATTAACATTAGAATGAACCCGGAAATCGACCGCGTGCCGAACGAGCCGCCAATGCGAGTCTCGCGATCTCGAAGTTCAGCCGTCCCTTCGGGACTGGAGGAGGTTTTCAACTCGTAAACCCGGCGTTGAAACGTCGGGCTATTCTCACTTCGTCCCTCCGGGACGTGAAACCATTCAACCCGGCGGGTAGAGCTTAAAAGAGGCGACGTATTCATTTACCAAATGATCTCCTCGATGACGTTCGCGTGGGTTCCGTCAAACTTAATAGGAACCAACAATTCCTTTCGGTTCGAGTCACCGAGCATAACGGGCGATTCGACGGGGAACTTCATCACAATCCGGCCGTCGAGAACAAACCCGTTTGGCTTCTCCTCGATATTCCCGGCCGCTGCGCGGAAGTAGAGATGATCCACCGGGGTCCCGGTCAAGCTAAGCATGCGCTTAAAGTAGGCATCCACTTCGCCCATAATTGGCTCGAACCTTTCCTCCACTCGCAGTCCGTGATAACTGTAGAAGAAGGTCGGACGCCGTTTTTCATCGAGGCTGTAGCCACCCATTTTGAAACCGGCTTCCTTGCCTGCGGTGCTGGGCCACGCGGAATCCGGAGTTTCTAAAATGGCGAGTTCGGGTCCGTCCGCCATCTTCAGGACATTGTTGCCCAAGGGCGGTTCAAAACCTTCACCGCGGCCGGTGCGGTGTCTTGCGGCGTCGATGAACGGTCCCTGCCAGATCATCGCAAGGCGAATTTTATCGGCGTCAAAGGCCAGGTTCACTTTCTCCGGATAACCAACGCCAATAGCGCGAGGTCCAGCACCCTGGATGAAGTTTCGATAAATGATCGGCTCTGTTTCGGCGACCAATTCCATTCTGCCCTGGACCAATCCCAGCGGAAGATCGGTTTCCGGATGGGAAGAGAGGTAAGCCCAGAGCGCGTTTATCTGCGCTTCGGTATTGCCGCCGAGGACCTCCTTGTTCACGGCTTCGTCATTCGGAAAAAAGCTCGGCATGCGCGTGCCGGGACGAAGCGACGGCGGATCGAGCAGGTAGCGGTAGAACCAGTCGTAGTTAAGGCGATTCGCCATCACGCTCAGGTCAATCGCGGGTATCCCGAGCGACTTATGACCGCCGACCGTATGGCACGAAATGCAGACCAACCCGCCGACGCCGGTGAGCTTGCGGCCAAACTTCGCGTCGCGTTGAGTGATATCCGGCGGCTGGCGCATTTCGGGGCGAGCATCCGCTTTCGCAAAAACTCCGGGCAAAAAGCCAACATTCTCCGCGCCGAATTGAGGCATGCGGGTCGCCATATAAGGCCGAACGCGTCCATGATTCACCAGGACCTCATGCATCCAATCGGGTTTCAACTTCGCCCCGACAGCGGTGAGATGCGGCGGAATGCGCCCTTCGTCGCCTATATCCAGATCGCCAACGACGCGGAAATAGGCAAGGCGCGGATTGGTCGGGCCGCCCTTCCCATCACGCGTGTGGCAGGCATAACAATTCAGCCGAGCCATCGTTCGGGTGACCTGTTCTTTAGGACCAAGCTCGCGAGCGCCCAGGCTTTTTTGGGCGATGCCTTCCGCAAGAACCGTCCGTTGCCGGGCATCAAACCCGAATTTCGGAACGCCTTGAGGCGGATTCTCGGAGAGGCATCCATTCCCATTGGCCCCTAATTCAGCCAGCGATTTCGCCTTAGTTCCACTCGCGATTGCTTCGCTCGTTTGATGACACGCGGCGCAACCGAGCGACGCGAAAAGCTGGCGGCCTTTGTCGGCCCTGGCGCGGTCCACCGTAAACTCCTCGGAATCGACCGGGAGCATCGGCTGGCCAACATGGGAGAGGATGGACGATGGGATTGGTTGCTTGCGGAATCCTGGACCTCGCCATTCAACGGCCAATTCGAACCCGGCGCCGTTCTGGTAAAACGTGACGACGATTCCATGTTCCCCTGCGGTCAGTTGGACATTCCCCCGCTTTTCTTCCGGGGAATGGTCGCCGCTGTTGTTCACGACGAGTTTGCCATCGATATACAGCATCGATCCATCATCCGAGCGCGTGAAAAAGGTGTAATTGCCGTTGGTCGGGATATTGATCGAACCACTGAAGCGAAAACCGAAATTATTGTCCCTCTTGCGGGTGCTCAGGTCAAAGCTACTGGTGTTGCCGCTTCCTTTCGGCGTGAGCGTGTCGAAATCGGTCGAGTCGTTAAAATCCTCTTCGTAGTATTGGTACTTAAGCCCGGCAATTAAAGTTCGCTTCGAAGGATCATTCAGCCCGGCCGCCTGGCCGCGCAGAAGATAAACGGCAATGCTCGTCGCTTCCGCTCCCGTCAGGTTGAGTGACGGCATGCGCCCGGAGGGACGGATTTTGAGCGGGTCCATCAAAAATTTCGCGAGCTGATCCACAGTGGTCTTTCGGGCCAGG
>DASYTB010000476.1:0-12234 GCA_036002705.1 Verrucomicrobiia bacterium | reverse complement strand
GGGGGAAACAAACGCTTTCAAGCCCTTTCTGCCGCAAAAAGATCAGAGAAAAAAAATTTGAAAAAGCTCTTGACGAAAGAGCGGCATTTTAACTAAAACAGGGGCATATTAAGTTTGGAACAGGGAATAGGGATTTTAGCTCAGAAAAAACCGGTTAAAAAAAACCCGCAAGGATCTATGCAAAACATGAACACTGGAGTGAAAACAGCCTGCCTGCTAGCTTCTGTTTTTTTGGGGGCGAGTACATATGCCGATATCATATATGACAACTCGCAAAACTATCTTGGCTTTGTCACCAAAGAGCAAAACACGGAAATCGGTGATTACGTCAATTTCGCCGGAACAGCCCGGACGCTGACCGACTGGCAATTTGAGTACTTTGTGACCCCCGGGGCGAATGTTTCTTTCCAGGCGTCCATTTACGCAAATGACGGGGCTAAGGGAATGCCCGGCACATTGCTCTACACCAGTGGCGGGACGGCAATTCCTCTTAGCACTGGGTTTAATCACGTAGATATTTCCGGTCTTTCGTTGACAGTCCCAGACTCCGTGAGTTGGACAGTTAAGTTCAGTGGTGCGACAGCCGGACAAGAAGCGGGTTTGCTCTTTTATAACCCACCATCTACCGGTACGAGTCCGACCTTCAATCCCACGACCCAGACAATCGATTCCGGAGCTGTGGCTGGCCATCAGGACTTCACCGTTTATAATCCTGGAACCGGTTTCGAGTTGGTCAACCACAACAGCACACTTGGTAATAACGTGTCGGATAATTTGGCGGTTCGCTTTACAGCGGTTCCCGAGCCTTCGACTTGGGCGCTTTTCGCCAGCGGGCTGGCGCTCATCGCGTTCCGCCGCCGGAAACAATAATGTAAATCCTTGAGAACGATTTCCAGGGCGCGGTTTTTTACCGCGCCTTTTTTGTTTCGGAACTGCTTAACGCGAGCGTCTCGATCGTCTGATTAGGACTTTTATTCCCGAGTCTCGGACGGCTTCAGGAATCCAGACAGGTGCGAACGGCTTCGGCGAGTTTCAGGGGATGATACGGCTTAGGAAGGAAATTAACATCCGAACGCGAACCGAAGTGCCGATCCAGAAGTTCGAGGCTGTAACCGCTGGTGTAAATAACCTTCAGACCACTTTTATCCTGAGTCATGCGTTGAGCGAGCTCGAGTCCGGAAATCTGCTGAGGCATAACCACGTCGGTCAAAAGCAGATCAATTTCATCACCGGACTGCTTCCAAACATTCAATGCCTCGACCCCGTTACTCGCGACGCGAACATTGTAGCCGTACTCCCGCAGGAGATCGCAAACAAAACGGCGCACCGGCTCTTCATCCTCAACGACGAGAATCGTTTCCCGGCCACCTAAGGCTTGGGGCAGATTTTGGGGTTTCTCCTGCTTTTCATCGGTTCGCGAGGAAGCGGGGAGGAAAACCCGGAACGTTGATCCTCTGCCAACTTTGCTTTCCACTTCGATCCAGCCGTTATGCTGCTTAATAATGCCGTAAGCGGTCGCCAGGCCCATCCCCGTACCCTTTCCGACTTCTTTCGTTGTAAAGAACGGTTCAAAAAGCCGGCCTTTGGTCGTTTCATCCATTCCACAGCCAGTGTCGTTGACCGTGATGCAAATGTACTTTCCCTCGGAGGCTTCGGCGTGACTTGCCGCGTACGAAGAATCTATCTCGACGACGCTGGTTCCGATCAATAGATGCCCGCCCAGAGGCATAGCATCGCGTGCGTTGACAGCGAGATTCATGATCACCTGCTCGACGCTGCAAACGTCCGCTTCAATTAAGGGCAGGTCATCAAAGAAGTCGCATTTCAGGCTCACCTGCTCGCCAATCAATCGCGAGAGCATGCTGGTGAGATGCTCGACGAGACGATTAATGTTAATCACCTCGAGCTGCATGATTTGCTTCCGGCTGAAAGCCAGCAGTTGCCGGGTGAGATTCGATGCACGTTCGACCGCCTCGGTGATCTGATTCAGCGATTCGGCCAATTTCGGGTCGATATCGGGAGCCAGCAAACGCAGGTTGGCGTGGCCTTGGATGACCGTAAGAATATTTCTGAAATCGTGAGCAACCCCCGCAGCGAGATGACCAATCGCCTCCATCTTCTGCGCCTGGCGAAGCTGGGATTCAAGCTGCAGCCGTTGTGAAATATCGTGCTCGCTGATCAACGCGAAAGTCTCGGCTCCCAGGCAGATCTGTTCGGCCGAAAGGAGGCTCGTCCGTTCTTCCCGATCTTTACGGCGAATCCGGGTCTCCACGTTTCGCACCGATTTGCCCGCGCGCAATTGATCAAAAACCTGACCTCGCACCTCGTTGTCCGCCCAAACGTGCACATCAATGCTGCTGGCGCCGAGAATTTCAGCACGCGAGTAGCCGGTCATATCCAGATAGCTGTCGTTCACGTCGAGATACCGATAATCCTTCAGCGACTGAAGCGACATCGGGATCGGACTGGATTTAAAAGCTTTGGCAAAGCGCTCCTCCGAAAGGCGCAATTGATTTTCCGCCTGGCTGCGTTCCGCGATCTCTTCGGTCAACCGTTTGTTGGCGACCTGGAGCTCTTCGGTTCGCACACTAACCATCTTGTCCAGGTTGAGGAGCTGCGATTTCGATTCCTGGGTGAGAAACCACTTTTTGGTGAGAGCGTGGGCCATTTGCAACACCTCGATGTTGTCGAAGGGCTTTTTCAGAATCAACACGCTATCGGAACGGCCAACTTTCCTGGTAATATCCTCCCAGGAATAATCGGAATAGGCGGTGCAGATGACGACCTGCAATTCAGGATAGACTTCCCAAATGCGGCTGATCGTTTCAATGCCATCCCATCCAGGGGGCATGCGGACGTCCACGAAAGCGAGGGCGTAGGCGTTTTTAGCTTCGAGGGAACGCTTGACCAATTCAAGCCCTTCTTGTCCCTGGAAAGCCGAGTCAATATCGAAAGAGATTTGCTGCTCCTCTTCCGCCTTTTCGCCGAACAGCAGCGTTTCCGCGTCTTCAAGAGAGGAGCCGCCTGATTCCGGACGCGCCAGGATTTTCCGGATGTCATTGTGAATGGCCGGATTGTCGTCAATGACAAGAATACGATGCATCATGCTGTTTTGCCTCCGTTCCGTGATTCGTTCGCCGCTCGTTGGGCGTTCAAGGGCAGTTGCAGAATAAACGTCGCGCCTTTCCCCACGCCTTCACTGAACGCCGTCAGCGACCCTCCCATTTCCTTGGCGGCGAGGGCGCCGCTGTGCAGGCCAAATCCGTGTCCATCCCGCTTCGTCGTGAAGCCGTGAGAGAAGATCCGCGTGAGGTTTTCGGCCGCGATGCCGATCCCGTTATCCACGACCGCGATTTCGATCATCTGCCGGTCGTTCATGCGAATTGTGACGCTCAGCCGTTTATCCCGGCGAGCCGCGGCATCAATCGCGTACTTCGCGTTGCGGATCAGGTTCACCAGAATCTGCAGAACCTTATGTTTATCGACCGAGATTACCGGGACTTCGTGGAAATCCCGAATGACCAGCACGCCGTGCCGCGCCAGGGCGGCGGCGTTCATTTGCAGAGCATCTTCCACCAGGTTTCGAATCGAGAGGGATTCGATAATCCCCGAAACGCGCGCGTAATTCTGCTGCATCGCGACGATCTCTTTGATGTGCTCGACATTCTTCGTCAGAAGTTCGAGTTCCTTCAGGAGATCCTGTTGCTCCGCCGCGAGGCGTTCCGACAAATTGTTCAAATAGCCCGGAATGATTTTGCCTTTCGGGTCATTGGTAATGAAGTTTCCCAGGTCCGCGGCGTTTTTATTCAGGAGCAGAACGACATCTTTGAGGCGAGCCGCGCGCGAATTTCGCACCTGATCGCAAATCAAGGTCGAGGAAACGTTTACACTATTGAGTACGTTGCCGACGTTGTGGAGAACTCCGGTGGCTACCTCCGCCATGCCCGCCTGGCGGGAGCTTTCGAGCAATCGGCGATTGAGGCTGTCAAGTTCCTCCTCGGCTTGCTTCTGTTCGGTGATGTCAAAGAAAACACCCCGCAAGGCGCGCGGAGCGCCATTATCAAAAATGAAGGTGCTGATTTCGCGAATCCAAACGATGCGCCCATCCGCCGCGACCATTCTGTATTCGATTTCCGTGGGCTTCTCCTGCTGGAGAGCTTTCATGCGCAAGCCGTGCGCCAGGACCTGATCATCGTTATAAACGTGGTCCAGCCAGAAAGCAGGATCCACCGTCCAATCGCTCCGCGGGAACCCCAAGAGTTTCTCGGCTTGCTGACTGACGAAGGCGAACTCGAAGGTCTTCGGATCGGCTTCCCAGACGACGCCTTCGATCGAGTTCACCAGCGTCTCAAATTTCTGCTGCGAAACACGCAGCTCCGCCTCGACACGCGACCGTTCGCGAATCTCCAGTTGCAGTTCTTTGGTCCGCTCATCAACTCGCTTTTCGAGGTCATCCTGGGCTCGAAGAAGCGCGGCATCGCGTTCCTGAATGCCCGTGAGCATCTCGTTGAACCGGTCAATTAACTGGCCCATCTCATCTTCCGAAACCTTCGCGGCGCGAATGGAGTAGTTCTTCTGCTGCGCGACTTTATTGGCCGCGTCGGCCAGATGCGAAATGGGCGCGGAGATGACCTTCTGCAGGTAAAGCGAAAGGACGAACGCGACGAGCGAGGCGGACGCCATAACAAAGGCGATAATGCCCAGATAGGTCCGCAAGCGTTCCTTCACCACGCGAAGGTCCGACTGGATAAATACCGTTCCAAGGAGATCGCCATCGAAACGAATCGTATGAAACAGATTCAGAGTATCCTTTTCGAACGAGAAACTGTCGTCTTTGCGCGGCGGCGGGAGAAGTTGGGGAGCCCCCTCGCGGTAGTAAGTAGCGAAAACTTCATTTTGGTTATTGTAAACACACGCGGAGAGCACGTAGGGCTCGGCCTTGAGCGCGGAGAGTGTTTCCTTCGCGGCATCTTTGTCTTTGAAGCTCAGCGCGGCGGCGCTGTTCGCGCCGATGACCTGCGCCATCACTTCAGTATTCCGGCGAAGCACCTGCTTGAAGCCGGCGATCTCGAAGATCAGAATCGCCGCGCATGCCAAAAGGAGTGCCACGCTGCAAGTGAGCATGATGATCAGCGTCAGCTTGCGTTTAATTGAACTGCGGGCAAAGAAACTCATTTCGCGCCTCCCTTCCGGATTTTTTTCGCGAGGCGGAGCAGCTTGGAGCTGACCGACAGCTTCGCGTTCTCCGCCGGGGCGGGATTCACTTCGAACCGCAATTGTTTGTCTTCAAAGAAGAGGGCGAACATGCCGCCCGCATCCAGGAACTCACTGCCCTCACCCACGGTCAAAATTGGCGATTTCTTAATGTTCTCGTAAATCTGTGAGAACTTCCGGTTGTCCGACTCACGGAAAAACAGGATCTGGCAATTTTTTGCCTCTTGCGGACTGGATAGCTTCCGTACTTCAAAGGGGTGTCCGTGCGCTTTTTTATCTCGCAAAAGCGTCCGGAGGGTGGAGACAAACTCGTCGTCTCCGTAGATTCCAACAACGAAGGGAGAGTCTTCACGCCCGAAGGCGTCGGCTGGCCATTCAACGAATTTGGTAAAATTATAGAGGAATGCGGCCTTAAGGTCCGCCTCCGGAATGGTGGCATCCTGTGCCCCGGCGCCCGGCGCGGCGAAAGAGAGCAGCAACAGCAACAGGCAGGAGAGAAACGAGATTCTCCGGGTTAGTGTTGTTTTAAAGGCTGGTTGCATGATCCTGTGCAGGCTTACAGGTCGTGAAGGTTAAAAACGATAGGTCACCTTAGCGTAGAAGGCCGATTCCACCAGGGTTTCCTGGGTGGCGGGGAGAAATGAGGGAGCAAACTCCTGGTGCTTGTTGAAAAGATTCTGGCCGACCAGAGAAATTTCCCAGTTGTAGTTCGGTCGCCAGCCAATTCGAACATCTCCCACGATGTAGCCGGGAATGTTCAAATCCTCGCCCGGCGCGGCCACGTACCGCCGGCGCATATCCAGCGAATCCACATAGCGCAGCCCGGTGTCAAACTCGATATTGTGCGGCAGGTCCATGAGCGAACGGACGCCGACCTGATGTTCCGGGCTGTCGAATTCCTGCTGTTCCTCGAGAGGATCGGTGCTGCCGTCTTTCTTGTGCAGGTTTAATTTCCAAAACGTGTAGTTGACGCGAATGCGCCACCAATCCGTGGCCTGCCAGGTGCTCGCCAATTCAAAGCCATACGTTTCTCCATAAATCAGATTATTAATGACATACGGTTGAGTGATATAGGCCGGGAAATTACTGAAGTCAGGTGCCCCGGCTTCCAGGGACCGTTCTCTGCCATACACGTTATAGAACGTGGCCAGATCAAAGGTGACGCGGTGATGGGGCTGAATGCGATAACCTAACTCGTAGGCGAGAACCTCCTTCGAATCGAAATCCGGGCTTCCCATCAGCGAGACCAGAACCGGCACCGGCACCGGGCCGGGCGCTCCCGGGGGAACCGTTCCCGGCGGATAAACGTAACGATTGATCTGAACGTCCGCCTCCGCCCGAGAGGGAGTGCTCACCGCACGGGAAACGGCCGCCCAGGCGGTCTGCTTATCTGTAATATTTAAAGAAAGCCGCCCGCTCGGCTGAATCTCCCACCCGGTATAATCGTTATGTTCGATTTTTGACCCGAGCGTCAGACGCAGCCGATCCTGAATCAACGTGATCTCATCCTGCGCGAACGCGCTGTAAAGCACGGTCGTTCTTTCCGACGGATTAAAACTTACGTAGGGTGTGTTCCGCAACGAATCAGAGGTAACGTTATATCCGACGCCCCAGACTATGTCATTACGGTCCCCCAAGTGGAAATGATGTTGAAGGTCCAGATCAAACGTATCCCGCTTTTCCGCGAAAATGATACGATCCTGGTCCGTGTGATCGTAATAAAGCTTCAGCGCAAGTTGAGATTCGGCTGAAAAGTCATGCGTCCAGCGACCGAGAATATTTCCGCCCGTCGTTGTTTGGTCATCTGTTAGTAAGTTGAGGTAGGGCGGCGTCACCGTAGGGACGGTCACCGTTTGGCCCAGATCGCCCCCATAATAATCTCCCTGCAACGTCAGGAGGTTTTGTTCGGTCGGATTCCAATCAATCCGAAATCCACCACGCGCCATCCACCACGCGTCATTCGCGTCCCCGCCGCCCCGCAAGGCCGATGAATCGCGATCCAGAAATTTTCCGTAAACCCGATAATAAGCATTTTCACCTAGCTTCCCGCCATAGCGTAAAGTGCCGAAACCGCGATCTTCTGTCCCCGCGCCAGCCGTCACGAGCAGGCCCTGCGTATCCCTGGCCGCCTTCGTCGTGATATTGATCACGCCGTTCACCGCATTCGCTCCCCAAACAGTCGCCCCGGGCCCACGAATTACTTCGATCCGGTCGATATCCTCCAGCGGCATATCCTGGACATCCCAATTAACGCTGGCGACGAGTGGCGTATAGACGCTGCGGCCATCAACCAACACCAGCAACTTGCTGGCGAACTCGTCATTAAATCCCCGCGCGCTGATTGCCCACGTATGCGCATCCTGCCGCGCCACTTCCAGGCCGGGAGAGAGCCTGAGGGCTTCGGGAATACTCGTTGCCCCCGAGCGCCGAATATCCTCCTGGGTGATCACGAAAATCGCGGCCGCCGCGTCGGAAAGCGGCTCGCTTTTCCTCGAAACCGACGTGACCGGCATCTTCATCAGTGTCTCGAGATCCATTTCCATCACGTCGATGCGATTGGTCGAACTTCCGCCGGTCGGATGCTGCGGCGGTTCAGCCGCTGTGCTGGACGCGCCGGACAATATGGCCATGGCGGCCGCGGCGAGAAATTTCGCCGCGCGCTTGCGCCGGTACTTGCGAATAAACCCTGGGGTAAATTTTCCGTGTGTTTGTTTCATGCGAGAGGTCCTGTCACCGGAACTTGACGGGCATTGTGCTGTTCTCCGCGATATTTCATTCCTAAATCGCCTCTAGAAGCGGGTGTTACCGGGGACAAACCTGAAACACACCAGCTCTTTTGCGGGCAGTAATCCCGTATCGGCACCGGGTTTGTCGCGCTTTAGCAGAAACGCTAAAAACCAAGAATATAGGCAAAAGATATTTCTTAAGATCGAGAGAGCTCCCGCCGATACCAGCTAAGTGGTATGTCTGCATTAAGAACGGATTATCTCGCGAAGGACATGGAAGTCATCTTTGCGGCCCCGCCCGCCGCCGAGCTCACGGGTGACTTGTCGCTGCACTTAAGCTCAGGCGAACTCTCTGAGATCGTTAGCGAGATCAAAGGGGTCAGCTTCAGCGCTTACTTGCAGCTTTGGATCAAGGCCTATGAGAGCGTCGGCCAGCGCGGCCGATTTCTTTGGCAATGGTGCCTCAAAGGCGTCCGCTTGACCACCCTGCCTTCCGTGGCTCCCGATTTCCGCGACCATGTCGTCGAAACCAAAATGCTCGGCATTTTCTTCTGCACTCTCATCGACGATATCGCCGACCGCGAACAGGACCGTGAGATGCTCGAAATGGCCATCAGCGCCGCCTCCGAAAACTGGGCCGTGGAGCGTCTTGAACTCTGGAAAGGCCGCCGCCGCGCCTATCTGGAAATGATTTCAGGCCTCTGGAACGAGCTCTGGACTCGTTGCAAAACCTATCCCCGATTTCTCGATTTCGAACAGCTCCTCAAGTTCGATCATGACCAGGTGATGATCGCGATGCGTTACGCGCTCCTGGCGAACCAGTGCCCCGGGCTCCTGAACGTCGTCGAGCACGATCTCTATCAACCGAACAACATGCAGATGATCTTCATGGCCACGGTTGATCTCTGCGCCTCCCCCAATTTTAACCAGGATGAACTCGGCGTCATCCGCGAAGTCTTTTGGCACGCGCAACGCATGGGCCGCATTGGCAACATGATCACCACCTGGGAACGCGAAGTCCTCGATCGAGATTTTACCAGTGGGATTTTCGCCTTTGCCGTCCACCGCGGGATTTTAAGCGCGGACGATCTGCGCAACCTGCCCGCCCACGAGATCATGGGGGTTCTGGAAAGCGCCGAATGCCAGGAATACTTCATCGGTGAATGGAAATACCACCGCGATCAAGTCGCCCGAAAAATTCAAAAGGTCCAATCCGTAGACCTGAAGCCTTACCTCACGGCCTTCGAGGAAATGATCAAGTTGCATCTCGGCAGCCGGGGCTTGATGTAAGGCGATTCCGCCTTCTCGGGCTCGTTATGGATTCGGTCTTGGTGAACGGAGCCGCGACCGTGAGGGAGCGCCCTGGATGGTTCGAAGGAAAATCGCTCCCTCGCGGTCGCGGCTCGGCTAGCTGCAACGACCGCATTGTCGCCTTCTCGAGAGACTGACCGGTCACATCCCATCGGACATTTTCAGTTGAAACTTCCAGGCCCGCATGCGACCGCTGTAACGCATGTTACGCCAGGAAAGTACTGGGATTGGAATTTCGACACGGGGCCGCGGTTTTTACGAAATCACCGAACAACTCGAGGCTCTGGTCAGAAAAGCGAAATTTCAAACCGGGCTGGCCACGCTTCACATCCAACACACCTCTGCATCCCTCCTGATCCAGGAGAACGCTGATCCCGAGGTCCGGCGAGATTTGGAACGCTTCTTTCACCGGCTTGTGCCCGACGGCGATTCCCTTTTTGAACACACCGCCGAAGGAGATGATGATATGTCGGCTCATGTCCGCACCGCGTTAACGGCGGTGAACCTGAGCATTCCCATCGTCCAGGGCGGGCTGTCGCTTGGAACCTGGCAAGGCGTCTATCTTTGGGAACACCGCAAATACCCGCACCGTAGGCTCGTGGTGGTGCATTTAATAGGCGCCTGAGTTCAGATCACCGCCAGTCCCTTCGAAGCTATTCGTAACGGAGGGCGTCGATTGGATCCAATTGCGCGGCTTTCCGTGCGGGATAAAAACCGAAGAAAATGCCAATCGCCCCGCTGAAGGCAAAGGCGAGGATAATCGAACTGGACGAAACAAGTGTCGGCCATTCCAGCTTTTTCGAGACGATCTCTGAAGTAAGCAAGCCGATAGCAATTCCGAGCAGACCGCCGATGACGCTGAGCGTCACAGCCTCGGTCAGGAATTGAAGCAGAATGTCACCGCTCCGCGCGCCCACGGCCAACCGAACACCAATTTCTCGAGTCCGCTCCGTGACGCTCACCAGCATGATATTCATGATGCCGATCCCACCAACCAAAAGGGAAACGCCGGCGATTGAACCGAGCAACAAGGTCATGACTTTCGAAGTGGCCGTCGCGGTTTCGGCGATTTCCTGCTGAGTCCGGATGATAAAATCGTCATCATGCCCTTCCTGGATACGGTGCCTCTGGCGCAGGAGTTCGGTAATAGCGTCGCTAACGTCTGGCACCTCTTGCGGGCTGGAAGCTTGCACAACAAGGGAACGGAACGAAGTGCCGCCGGACAGCCGCTTCATGGCACTGGTATAAGGCACCAGGATAATATCGTCCTGGTCGTTGCCCATCCCGCCAATTCCCTTGGCCGCCAATGCTCCAACCACCGTAAAAGGAGCGCTTTTGATCCGAATGATCTGCCCTACCGGATCGCCATCACCGAAAAGCGATTCCGCGGTTGTTTTACCAATCAGGCATACCTTATTCGCGTTGCGCACATCCACATCCGAGAAGTTGTTGCCATTCTCCATCGTCCAGGAGCGAGTCGAGACATAGTCTTCTCCCACGCCCGTCACTTGCACCTGCGTGTTCTGATTTCCGTACGCGATCTGCTGGTTGCTCCGCACTTCCGGGCTGGCCCCTTCAACACCGCTCACCTCCTTGCGGATGGCGTCAAAATCACCCTGGGTGAGACTCGGCGAAGTGCCGAAGCCCATGCTGAAGCCGCCGCGAGTGACACTGCCGGACAGAACAATGATCACGTTCTGCCCGAGCGAAGCAATCCGCGCTTCGATCTGCGCTTTGGCGCCATTGCCGATGCTGACCATCGCGATGACCGCGCCGACCCCGATAATGATACCGAGCATCGTCAGCAACGTTCGCAGCGCGTTGCGCTGGAGAGCCCGAATGGCGATTCTAAAAATGGCAAAAAGCATTAGGGCGCAAGTTGCACCGCGGATTGTTCCTGCCGCAGTTTTTCCAATTCCTTCTCGGACGAAAGCGGTTCATCAATCGCTTCGTCCGTCACCACCCGGCCGTCGCGCATCACCACCATGCGCCGCGTGTAGTGGGCAATATCCAGTTCATGGGTGACCATGACGATGCTAATTCCTTTTCGGTTCAACTCCTGGAAAACGCCCATGATCTCAATGCTCGTCTGCGTATCCAGGTTCCCGGTGGGTTCATCCGCCAGAATCAGTTTCGGCTCGTTCACCAGCGCACGCGCGATCGCCACCCGTTGCTGCTGCCCTCCGGAAAGTTGATTGGGGTGGTGATCGGTCCGTTCTCCGAGGCCCACCATCTCCAGGGCCTTGATCGCGCGCTCCCGTTGCTCGCGTCCGGAAATCCCGGCGCGTGAATAAAGCATCGGCAACTCCACATTCTCCAACGCCGAAGTCCGCGAAAGGAGATTGAACCCTTGAAAAACAAAGCCGATCTTCTCGTTCCGCAGCGCCGCCAACTCGTCCCGCTCCAATTCACCGACGTCCACCCCATCCAGCCAGTACTTCCCGCCGGTGGGACGGTCCAGGCAGCCGACCGTGTTCATCAGGGTCGATTTTCCCGAACCGCTCGCCCCCATCACGGCAACGAATTCCCCGGCGTGAATTTCAAGCGAAACGCCTCGAACCGCGTGAACATCGACTTCTCCGGTATGATACGTCTTCGAGAAGTTCTCGAGCTTGATCAGCGGACTCATGGCCTCTGACTTCTAACGTACCCGCGGGCCACGTCCACCCCCGCCGCCGCCGAACCCGCCACCGCCAAAGGGACTTCTGCCCTGTGGAATCTGCTGGGCCGCGGAGCTCGTCGTCGGAGAAGAAGCGCCCGTGACGACTTCGTCACCTTCCTTCAACCCGCTCAAAACTTCCGTGAACGAGCCGTCCGAGATTCCGACCTTGACCGTCAAGGGCTTCAAAACAGGCTTCCCTTTTGTCGATTGAGTCTTGTCCAGAACATATACCGTCCGGCTTACCGGGCCTTCCGAGCTGCCGCGAGAACCACCACCACCACCACCACCACCGCCGCGTTCGCGGAAACGCTTCCGCATTTC
>DASYTB010000475.1:0-6539 GCA_036002705.1 Verrucomicrobiia bacterium | reverse complement strand
AACCAATTCGCCACCGTCACCGCCGTCCAAAGGGAACAGATTCTCAAATTACAGAGTGCGCTCAAGATCGCTCATCTTAAAGCGCTTAGCTTTACGGTGGGAATCACGGCCGTTCAACCTCCGGAGGATCCGTCGGAGTCGGCCCTGGCCGCCTTGTACTTGGGGGCGAAGGCGGTTGAGTTGGAAGTGATCAGTCGCGGCGGTGTGGTCGCCCTCCGCGCACTCGAAGGTGCCCTCGAAACGAGCGCGCCCGAACCTTCCATCAATGCGGATGTTGTCGGTCGGGAGCTGAGGGTGAGTTTGGGGCAATTGCCGGAGGCGCTTCGCTCGGAATTGAAGGTCCTTCGGGTTTTCGGCCCGAGTGATCGCGGCCAAAAGTTGCTCACCGAGCTTGCGCCCCGTCTAGCCGCGCTTGGGCTGACTGGCGAACTCGCACGATATCCGGCCGATGCCGACCGGGCCGAAAGCACCGCGGCGTTCAGCGTCGGTGCGCGTTTTCTGCTGCAGAAGAGGCCTGTCTTCGAGTTTCTGCCGCCCAAGGTCAACGCCTGGAAACAGTTTTCTTCGAAAACCTCTTCGCGGAAAATCGCCTGGGCCGGCGCGGCGGTCGGCGCGGCGGCGCTTATTCTCGCCGGCGCCTTTTTTGTTCAAAACTGGCAGTTGTCCAACTTGCGCACCAAATGGACGGCCATGGAACCGCGCGTCAAAGAGTTGCAGGATATGCAGCAGCAAATCAAACGCTTCCGCCCCTGGTTCGACACTTCCTTCCGCAACCTGAGTATTTTACGCACGCTCACCGAAGCGTTTCCAGCCGACGGCATCGTTTCCGCGAAGAGCATCGAGGTTCGCAGCGATTCCCAGATCATTTGCTCCGGCATCGCCCGCGACAACCCGGCTCTGTTCCGGATCATGGACAATCTGCGGGCGGCCAAGAATGTGAGTGATGTGAATCTGGATCAAACTCGCGGGAAAAACCCGCTGCAGTTCACTTTTAACTTTCGATGGACCGGAGGAGGAGGTGGCGGTGAACGTCAATAATAGACAACAGTTGCTGCTCATTCTCGCTGGCGCTGCCATCGCGCTCCTCATGGGAGACCGGTTGGTCATCAGCCCGCTGACGCGCACCTGGAAAGAACATGCTCAACAGATCGTCGAATTGAAAAAGTCGATTGCCCAGGGCGACGTCCTCGTGGCTCGCGACCGGATCATTCGCGAACAGTGGGACAACATGCGGACGAACACCCTGCCGGCCAACTTATCCGCTGCGCAATTCGAAGTGGTTAAAGCGTTCGACCGCTGGTCCGAGCAAAGCCGCATCAGCATTTCCTCGATCAAGCCGCAGTGGAAGCGAAACGCGGATGATTACATGCTCCTGGAATGCCGGGCAGATGGATTTGGGACCATCGATACAATCGCCCGCTTTCTGTACGAAATGGAAAAAGATCCACTCGCGCTGCGCGTCGAATCGCTCGAGGTTACAGCCCGCGACAATAACGGCCAGCAACTTTCATTGGGCCTGCAGGTCAGTGGTTTGCTTCTCGGAGGGGAGGACATGTGATGCGACTGCCTCTCACTGCCATTTTATTTCTAAGCGTCTGGTCGGCACAGGCGCAGAGCACGAACACGCCCGCGAAAAACGACTTCCAGTCCTTCCAAATCATCGCGCAACGTAACATTTTCGACCCAAACCGTTCCGCGCGCGGTGGACGGGGCGAACCTCGGGAAACGTCGAAGCCAGCCCGAACTGAATCCTTCGGGCTCGTCGGGACGATGCTTTATGAAAAAGGAAAATTCGCCTTTTTTGATGGCTCAAGTTCCGATTTTCGAAAGATCGCGTCGCCGTCCGATAAGATCGCCGGCTACACCGTGACCGACATCGAGCAAAATGCCGTAAAGCTCGAAACCAACGGCCAATCTTTGCAGATGACAGTTGGCCAGCAAATGAAGCGCGCGGACGAGGGGGAATGGAAATTATCGGCCACGAAAGAGACTTTTGAAACGCAAAGCAAAAGCGCACCTTCAACCGAATCATCCGCAACTGCGTCTTCATCGAGCGGCGATGATGATGCCGTCGTGAGGCGGTTGATGGAAAAACGCGCCGCGGAGGAGAAAAAATGAAAAACTATATAAGACTAACACTCCTGATGACCTCGGCTTTGATGCTCGCCCCAGCGCGCGCGCAGGCGCCCGAGCAGAACACGAATACGACCGCGCCACCGGCCGAGAGCGCCGCGCCGGAGAACAAGGCCGCGGATGCCGCGCCGCAAAATTCGGCGGATCCTTCGGCCTCAGCCCCCGCCCCGAAATTCGAGCCGCCCACGCAGCGGCCGACCAATTACGTCGCGTCGCCGGATGGCCGCGATCTTCGGTTGAACTTTCGCGGCGTGCCACTCGAAATGGTGCTCAATTACCTGGCCGATGCCGCCGGGTTCATCATCGTTCCGGAGACCGAAGTGAAGGGGAAAGTCGATGTTTGGAGCAACCAGCCGTTGGACAGGCAGGAAGCGGTTGATCTTTTGAACACGATCCTGAACAAAAACGGCTATGCGGTTATTCAGAATGGCCGAACCTTACGCATCGTTTCACGCGAGGACGCAAAAACCAAAGATCTCCCCGTCAACCAGGGAGGCGATCCCAGACAGATTCCCAAGACGGACAAAATGGTCACGCAAATCATTCCGGTGCGCTACGCGAACGCCACCCAGCTTATCAAGGACCTCCAGCCCCTTCTTCCGACCTACTCGCAATTGACCGCGAACGAGAGCGGCAATGCTCTGATTCTTACCGACACGCAATCGAACATCCGCCGCATGGCGGAGATCGTCCGCGCCGTGGATACTTCGCTGACGAACGTTTCCACGATCCGTGTTTTCCCGCTCCAGTACGCGGATGCCAAAGACCTCGCGAATTCCATCAAAGACTTGTTTGCGCCGCCGACTGCTCAAAACCAGGGCAATGCTGGAGCTGGTCGAAATCAGTTCAATCGCTTTTTTGGTGGCGGCGGAGGTTTTGGTGGCGGGCGCGGTGGCGGTGGTGGTGGTGCAGGAGGAGCAGGAGGAGGAGGCGCGGCGGCCGGAGGCGGTTCTCCCAATTCCAAAGTCGTCGCGGTCGCGGATGAAAGGACCAACTCCCTTGTGGTCAGTGCCCCGGACGACATGATGCCCATCATCGAAAAACTCGTGAACGACATTGACGTCAACTCGACGGACGTGACCGAACTTCGGGTCTTTCACTTGCTGAATGCGGACCCGGTTGAAATGGCCAATACCTTTGCCGATATCTTTCCGGACCCCACCACCTCAAGATCGAACGATCAACAGAATCAATTCGGATTCCGCTTCGGAGGTGGTGGCCGCGGATTTTTCGGTGGCGGCGGTGGCGGTGGCGGCCGCAACAACAATAACAACCAGGCTGGACAGAGCGACCGGCAGACGAAAAAGGGCCGGGTGGTCGCCGTGGCCGACGCGCGAACTTCTTCGATCATCGTGAGCGCGGCGAGTGAGCTGATGCCGCAGATCGCCCAAATGATCGAGCAGTTGGATAAGACCTCCGAAAAGAAGCAGCGAGTTTATGTCTATTCCCTCGAAAATGCCGATGTCACCGAAGTGGAACAGGTCGTCAAGGATATCTTCCAGCGCAGCATGGTGCAAAATAACCGAAACAGCCTTAATCAGAACAGCCAGCTTCAAACCCGCATTCAACAGCAAAACCAGCTCAACACCAGTCCGGCCAATCGCAATGCCGGGTTCGGCGGCGCCTCAAGCGGCGTCGGCGGATCCGGGACTTTACGGTAACCGGCCCGCTTAAAACCGAGTCTTAAGAGTAAACCATAATGACTAGAAAACTCCCCACCCTTTTTGCGCGCTGGTTTTTCGTTTTCTCTCTCGCCGCCGTCTTTCCAGTCAACGCCCAGTTTGGCGGCGGTGGTGGCGGCGGCGGTCGAGGCGGCGGCGGATTGGGCGGGGGCGCCGGCCGTGGCGGCGCGGGAGGCGCCAGCAGCAGCCAGTACTACCCTAATGGCCAGGTTGGCGAGGCGATCGTGACGAGCGATCCGGACACCCGGCGGCTCATTGTCATTACGGATGAAGCCACCAGCCAATATGTCGGCCAGGTGATTACAAATCTTGATACCCCCAAACCCCAGGTGTTGATCAACGTCGTCTTTCTCGAGGCGACCTACAGCAAAAACTTCGATTTCGGCGTCGAGAGCACGATCCACAAAAATATCGACAGTTCCACCAGTCTCGGCCTGACCAACCTGATGAGTTTGAGCGGGCTCGCCGCCGAAGGTGCCGCGAATAGCTTTGGCGTTCCTGGAGCCGGCATTTATCAGATCGCCGGACGGGATTTCTCGGTGACGCTGCGCGCCATCGCCGAGAATGGAAAACTGGAGATACTTTCCCGCCCTACGATTCTCGCGCGAAATAATCAGCAAGCTTATATTTTGGTCGGCCAGAAGGTCCCGCTCATCACGAGCGTCACGTATAACACCATTAACAACCAGCCGATTAATAGCATCACTTATCAGGACGTCGGGATTATTTTGCGCGTCACCCCTTTCATTACGAGCGAAGGTTACGTCGAAATGATTCTGAGTCCGGAGACCTCTTCCGTCGATAAAACCCAGGCCGTTGATATCGGCGGCGGAGCCAGGGCGCCTATCATCAACACTCGCTCCGCCGATACGGTCGTCGTCACGCCCGATGGCCAAAGCGTGGTCATTGGCGGTTTGATGGAAGCCGATCACGCGGACACGATCACCAAGATCCCGGTCCTGGGCGACATTCCCTGGCTCGGTCACCTTTTCAAGCGAACCCAAAAGAGCGGGAACAAAACCGAACTAATCATTCTTCTTACGCCTCACATCGTCCGAAGACCCTCCGACCTCATCAGCGTTTCCCGCGTCGAAGCCGCCAGGGTGACTAATGCTCCCCACGCGTTCTCCGAAGAAGAGATGAACCGTTTCCTCGACGGCGTCCCATTCAAAAAGGAGCCCGAAGCAAAGTAAGCCCATCCGAGCCGCTGTGATCTCATTTGTGCCGCGGCTCTTTCAAGGCTACTCTCCCGACCGAGGAGAGATATTATGGACAAAATGCGCGCGGCGCAGATCGCCAGAGCGGGAGGAGCATTTGAACTCGTCGAGAAGGAGATTCCCCAGCCAGGAGCGGAACAAGTCCGTATCCGCGTGCAGGCCTGCGGCATCTGCCACAGCGACTCACTGGTGAAGGAAGGCCACTGGCCAGGCTTGCAATATCCGCGCGTCCCGGGTCACGAAGTTGTCGGAATCGTGGAGGCCGTCGGTCCTGGGGTTAGCCAATGGGAACGAGGAGAGCGCGTCGGTGTCGGATGGCACGGCGGGCATTGCGGCCACTGTGATGCCTGCCGCTCTGGAAATTTTTTTGGCTGTACCGTCAATTTGCAGATCACTGGCATTTCCTTCGACGGCGGCTACGCGGAGTACATGGTCGCTCCCGCCATCGCGCTCGCCCGTGTCCCGAGCGAGCTCTCCTCGATTGAGGCCGCGCCACTCATGTGCGCGGGCCTTACCACCTACAATGCTCTCCGCAACAGCGGCGCTCGCGCGGGCGATCTGATCGCCGTTCATGGTCTCGGCGGCCTTGGCCACCTTGCGGTTCAATACGCCGTGAAAATGGGCTTCAAAACCGTGGCCGTGGCGCGCGGCAAAGACAAAGAACCTTTGGCGAAGCAGCTCGGCGCCTGGCGTTACATCGATAGTCAGGCCGCCAATCCCGCCGCCGAACTGCAGCAACTCGGCGGCGCCAAAGTGATTCTCGCTACCGTTACGGCCGGAGACGCCATGAGCGCGATTGCAGGCGGTCTCGGCGTGAATGGTGTTCTATTGGTCATCGGCGCGGCGGAAGCCATGCAAGTCTCTCCTTTGCTCCTGATCGGCGGCCGCCGCTCGGTCAAGGGCTGGTACTCGGGAACTGCCGCTGACTCCCAGGACACTCTCGCGTTTAGCGTCTTGTCCGGCGTGCGCTCCATGAACGAAGCATTTCCTTTGGAACGTGTCGCCGAAGCTTATGAGCGAATGGCCAGCGGCAAAGCGCGCTTCCGGGTTGTTCTCACGATGGAACGCTGAGCCTGACGCCTCTTTTACCAGGCGTGCCGCGCGTCAATCCGGGAATCTGGTGCGCCAGTGATTTTTTTCTTTGGCCGAAACCTTTGAGCCGTTTTACGATTGGCGTGTCGAACCAAGATTGATGATCAAAGGAATCACAGCGCTCTGTGCTCTGCTTTGTTGCGCCTTTTTCCAGACCCTCTGCGCGCAAACGACGCCCTCCTCCGGCGGCGTTTTCACGAATGACGCCACCGCGCGAACCAGTCCCTCACCGAAACAGACCTCTTCCCCCAGGTCCAGGAGCAGCGCCACGAACGCTCCGTCCCTCGGTGCCGCCACGAACGTGTCCTATAAAATTCCCGTTGCTCGCATCATTGAATTCCCTGTTCCTCTGACTCCCGCCGCAACCGTTGCCGTCGCGAATAGCAAAAACCCGATGGCCGCCTTCGCCCGCGCC
>DASYTB010000474.1:0-8936 GCA_036002705.1 Verrucomicrobiia bacterium | reverse complement strand
AGAAGGCCGCCATTGCTGCCGCCCTCAATCGCCAGTTTCTTCGGATCGGTGTAGCCGCTTTTGATCAGGAATTCCGCGCAGGCGCTAAAATCATCAAAGACATTCTGTTTGCGCGTGAGATTTCCGGCCTGATGCCATTCTTCCCCAAATTCGCCGCCGCCGCGCAGGTTCGCCATGCAAAAAACACCGCCGTGATCCAGCCAGAGCCGGAACTTGGGGGTGAGATACGCCGGTGAAATAACGATCCCATAGCCGCCGTAGCCCGAAAGCAACGTGGGATTTTTCCCATCCAGTTTCGTGCCTTTCCGCCGAATGATACTCAGCGGGACTTTTGTGCCGTCGCGCGAACTCGCGGATTCGCGCACCAATTCGCAATCATCAAAATTCATCGGTGATTTCTCCGCAAGCGCGGTCCGGGTCGCTTTCCCGGAAGCGGCGTTGTAGAGGAACCATGCGCCTGGCTGCAGATACGAAACGGCGTGGAAAAGAATTTCGTCGTCGAAAAAGGGCACGACCTGGCTGATCGTTGAAACCGCTTCGGCCGGCACGAATCTTTTGAAATGGCCATCGAGATCGAAGTCGCGCAACTGTGAAGGCCCACCGATGATATCGGTGATGTAGAGATTATCGCGAGTGGCATAAAAAGTCGCTTGAATCTCCAGCGTATGTGTATCGTAGCCGCTAACCACCGCCTGGCTCTCTGGAACGACCAAGGATGCCTTCGCCAGATCGCTTTCACCAGATTTGAGACGGAGGATTTTTCCGCGCGGCGCATTTTGGCGCGAGAAGAGGTAGAGATCGCCATTTGGGGCGATGGCGATGAACTTGACGCCGTCTTCGAGGCCGGCGAGCTGTTTCGACGAGCCATCCGGCGCGACGAGAAAATGGGCGAAATTGCCGCCATCACCGAGCTGGTAGCTTACGATGAGGCCGCGATCGGCAGGAAGCATTTGCAAAGCGATCTCGGCAATGCGCGGAAATTCTTTGCCGATGACATAGGTGTCACTGTTTTCGTCCGAGCCGAGCCGATGATAATAGACCTGCTGATAAAAATTCAGGTCGGCCTCCGGACGCTCGCCCGTGCGCGGATACCGCGTGTAGTAGAAGCCGGATGAATCCGCTTTCCAGGCGAGGCTGCCTCCCGCCGTGGCGAACGCCACGCGCGGAATCTGATCCGATTTTCGAGCGCCGCGCGCGACATCGTAAATGAAGAGAGTTCCTTCCTCGCTCCCGCCTTCGGTTAAGGAGACCGCGACGAGCTTTCCATCCGGTGAAGGCCAGTAGAGATTGATTGACGTAAGGCCCTTCGGATCGAGCTTGTTTGGGTCGAGAATCGTTTGCTCCGAGCCAGGATCGTCCGCGGATTTGAGCGTCACGAGAATCAATTGCTGGGCGGGCGGTTGCCGCTTGAGCGCGAAGAGAAGACCGCCGTTGGCCTGAAGTGAATGATAGCTCGTCGAGGCACCGAGATACAATTTGCGAAGGCGCTCAACCAGTGCAGGCCGTTCCGGCACGGCATCGAGAAGCCCCCGGCCGTAGCCCCGCTGCTCGCGCGTCCACTCTTTGACCTCCGGATTCGCAGCGTCTTCGAGCCAGCGGTACTCATCCACAACCGTGGTGCCGTGGTAAACATCCGAAACCGGTCGTTTTGGAGTTTGTGGGACCGCGGCATCGGTTCCTGAAGAAAACACAAGGACCAGCACGCAAATGAGCAGACACACGGATGGGTGGCGACCGCGAACGGGTAAAATCCACATAAATCGAAACCGGAATTTAGTTTTCTTTAGCCGGAGGGCGACTCGGCAGCAAGATTGAACAGACTGACCCCGTCTCCGAATTACGGGTCGCCTCGGCTGAAACTTCGTTTTCGGCGTGTGTCTGAAGCGACTATGTAAGGCTGGGAATGCGATACGCTGAGGGCAGTCAAAGCGCGCGATGTTGCTAAAAAGGAAACCTGCGACAGAAAAAAGGCCGGACGAATCCGTCGCCCGGCCTCACCAACCAATAACCCGCTTGGACCCTCTTAACCCTTCCCTGCCTTCTAGACACTCGTTCGTCTGCCGAAAAACAGCGAAATGACAAATAAAATCAGAAATACTGCGAACAGAATCTTGGCAATGCCGGCGGCCGCGCCAGCGATTCCCGTAAAACCGAGCAACGCCGCGATCAGCGCGATGACTAGCAGTGTAATGGTCCAACTTAACATATCTCCTCCTGCATTTTGCCTGCCGCCTCGGGGCTTCGAACCGGCGGGCGTTTCTTTCGTTTACGTTTCAACCTAGCGCGGGAAGCTTGCCGCGGAATCAGGGTGCCTCCCTGATCGTCCCTTCAAGGAATTTGTTCGTTCGAAGCTGCAAAAGGTTACTTGCTGCCTCCCCTCGCTAAAATCCAACATCTCGGCCAGCCGAAAACGTTCGCGCCCGGCCCGACCGGTCGTTACTTGGCCGCCGACAAAGGGAAGACCCTCTGCCTGGACATCGTTGGTAAGGTCGGGGGAAAGGGCTAAAGCCCTGTTGAACCCGGCCGATGATCGTCCGCAAGGACGATTCGTCCCTGCAAGCCACGATGCAGATTAAGTTTTTTTGGCCAAACCGAAACCGGAAGAGGAACGACCGCTCGCAATTCGGATTCTGAACTTTCAGTTGCCAGGTTGAGAGTTATGCTGAATTTTCCCCGATTAAATTAGTCCATTAAGCGTCATGAAGTTATTGTTTCAACTCCGCGCCTTCGGCGTCGTCGCTGCTGTATCCGCTGCGGCCCTCAATCTTTTCGCCGCCGATAAACCGGCAGCGGCCCCCGCGCTTCCTTCGGGCCCGCAGACGGATGGCGCATTCCGCAAGGTCATTCTGGAAACGGACAAGGATATTGATGGCGATGGAAAGATTGATGACTCGCTCGTCGATCCCATGGAGCTTTCGGTCGCGAAGGATGGCCGTGTCTTCTATATCGAGCGGGCCGGCAAAATCAGCGTTTGGGATCCGCAATCTCAAAGCTCAAAGGAAATCGGCAAATTGGATGTCTTTCGCGGATTGGAAGATGGATTGCTCGGTTTAACCCTCGACCCAAACTTCGTTCAAAATCACTGGATTTACCTCTACTACTCAATTCCCGAGACTGGACAGGATGCGAATGGAAAAAAGACCGGTGAAAACCGCGTCGCGCGCTTCACCCTCAACGGGGGTGACACGCTCGATATGTCGTCTGAAAAAGTTCTGATCCGTGTCGCGACGCAACGCGAAGAGTGCTGCCACTCCGGCGGTTCGCTGAATTTTGATTCGCAGGGCAATCTCTATCTCTCGGCCGGTGACAATACCAATCCGTTCGGTTCCGATGGCTATGCACCGATCGACAAACGATCCGGTCGTTCGCCATGGGATGCGGAAAAATCCTCGGCCAACCCGAATGATCTGCGCGGCAAGATTCTTCGTGTCCATCCGGAACCCGACGGAACGATAACGATCCCCAAGGGAAATCTGTTTCCTTCGGGAACTCCCGGAACTCGCCCGGAGATTTATGTGATGGGCAATCGCAATCCGTTCCGGATCTCGATTGATCAGAAGAACGGTTTTCTTTATTGGGGTGAAGTAGGTCCCGACGCTGGCTCCGCGAACGAAAAGCGCGGCCCGGCGGGTTTCGATGAAATAAACCAGGCTCGGAAAGCCGGATTTTTTGGGTGGCCGTATTTCATTGCCGATAACAAGCCTTACATCGATTACGATTTCGAGGCCAAAGAGTCAGGGCAGCCATTTGATCCGCAAAATCCGGTTAACAACTCACCGAACAACACCGGTATGAAGGAGCTTCCGCCCGCGATGCCGGCCTTCATTTACTATCCGCACTCTCCTTCCAGTCGCTTTCCCGCCGTCAACGGCGGTGGTGGACGCACGGCCATGGCCGGGCCGGTGTATTACTACGACCCGAATCTCAAGTCCGACCGCAAGCTGCCCGCCGAGTTCGACCACACGCTTTTCATTTACGAATGGTCGCGCAACTGGATTGTCGCCGTTCATTTGGATGAGAACGACAAGATCAAAAAGATGGAAAAAGTTTTCACGGGCTTCACGTTGAAACGTCCCATCGACATGGAACTAGGGCCGGATGGTTGCCTCTACATTATCGAATACGGTACCAACTGGAGTGATAATCGCGATTCGCAGATTGTGCGGATCGAATACGCGCCGCAGCACGCCTCAAACTGAGCACTGGAACCTCGTCGGCGGGATCCGCCTATCCCCGGGCTGGTTCGTTCGAAAGACAAGCCTGGACCAGTTCCCGCAATTCGCGGCGTTCGCCGGACGCGATGCCATCGGGATCGAAGCGATATTTATAGTGCAGGCGCAAGATGGCTCCAAGAGAAGCGGCCACGGTTGGATTTTCCGGCGCAATGCGGCTGAGCCATTCGCCCGTGGTTTCGTGATTCAAACGCGCGCAGCCTCTTTTGGCGAGGCGGCGTTCGAGCACATAAAATTCACTGTCTTCACCGGGCCAATTCTGGGCTTCGCGGGGAGTGATCTGCTGGGACATGCGGCGGCCGAAAATGCGCCAGGCCAGGAAGAGCATCATGGGGACAGCCAGCCAGGGAGCGGCCAGGCGGAAAAATCCCCAATCACCGAGCCAGCGCCATTCCAGGAAACTGAAGGCCAGGCGGGACCATTCATCTTTGAGACCTTCGTAGAAAGGGAATTCTTTTTGTTCCGCTGTTTCCCACCCGGCGGGAGTGGTATCCACTTCGATCCATTTGTTATCCACGTAGGCCAAAGCCCAGGCGTGGCCGTGCCGTTCGCGGATGACGTAGGTATCGTCCTCACGCGAGAGTTCCTGGACGGCGTAGCCGGTCGCGTATCGGGCGGCGATGTTAAAATGCCGCAGGAGCAGGACGGTGGCGGAGGCGAAATATTCGCAGTGCCCGGCGCGAGTTTTCAAGAGAAAGTCGGAGAGAGGCGTGGAGGGGCGCAGCCCAAGGAGCCCGAGTTTCCGGGCGGACTGGTAGGTCGTATAACGGAAGTTCTGTTGAAAGAAACGGCTGATCGCGGCGATTCTTTTTTTGAACGAAGCGCTTGGATCGATATTGATCTCGCGAGCGATGGCGAGAATGGCCTGTTCTTCGTCGCCGAGATCGAAATCCTGTTCCAACGGCGGACAATCCGCCGAGTGATCGCCCGAATAGGCGATAAAATTGACCAGCCCTGGATTTCCCCTGGCGCGCAACACCTGAAAAATATTGGTCTGAAGGGCGGTGGCATTCAGTTCCTTGAGTTGAACCGTGCCGAGCGGAACAGAGAGAAGGGCGCTTTGGCGATTTACCCGCTGGATAATCCGCACCGCGGCGGTGTGCGGGGCATCGGGGAGCAGCGTCCAGGTAGTTATGTCCGGCTCAATCGGCACATCCTCGAAAGTTCGGCCGGGGCTGGCGTGCCAGATTGTGCCGTCCAGGTACGTGTAGGTGCATTGACGAATTCTTTCCGGGATCGGGCCGGCTTCGGCCTTGAGCTTCATGACAATAGCGCTCGATTGCTTGAGCGCTCCGATCTTGCCCATGCCCGTTCTGCTTTGGCCGGGATCGAATTCGCGGTGAGCAAATCTGACGAAGAACTCGGAAGCCTTGTTTTCAATGTAACCCTGAAGGTCCTGCACCCGTGATTGGCCGTAACAACCACTTCCGGCCACGGCCGCGAAGAGCGCGCACCATCCCCAATTGGGAATGCGTCTCGGACGAATGCTCCAAAGGGCCCATCCGGTGAGCACGGCCGTCCCGGCGAAGAACCAAACGTCCCGCATGTTCGTGGCGCCGGCGGTGACAAGGCAGACGACAAAATAAATCCATCCGAACGCCACCGCGGTTTCACCGCCTTCCGCGCCTTTGCGCCGGAGAAACCAGGAAAAGGCCTTTAGCGGAATAGCCGGGGAGGCACCGAAGAAGTGTCCGAGCGCCATCGGATAATAGATCAGCGGCATCCATTGAAAAAATTTATAAGCGGCGCTGGTAATCTCCTCGGAAAGGCGAAGGTAGGCGGCCGCGCCGAGGAAAAGAACGGTGCAAATATCCCAGAGGCGATTGTACTCCTGGTCGGTGAATTCCCAGCGGTTGCGAACCGCGTTCGAAAGTTCCAACAGGCTCCCGGCTATCGCGCCGACCCAAAGCATGCCTGTTCGCCAGCCCCAAAAAAGGAGCGCGCAGCCCATGAGAAGCGGCGGCGGTTTCATAGCTTCGATAAGCCTTCCTGCACTTTGCTGGCGTCGATGATCGCCGTCCGGACGAAACGACCACGTCCAGGACTAAAACGGATCGCCGGATTTTTTTCACCGGGTCGATTCAAAATCAAGACCAGTTGAGGAATTCCAAGGCTGTCAATTTGTTCGACGAGGCTCTTTCGATCTTCATCCCATTTCAGAAAAATGCAAACGGAGCCGCTGACGAGCGCGATTTGCCGAAGGACAATTTCCTCTAAATCGCTGAACTTTGCTTTAGTGCAAGGCTGGACGGCGGCCAGGATTTCGAGCATGTGGCTGACCTGGGCGACGCCATGGCCCGCCGTAACACAAAAAGCCCGTGGCCCAACGAAGAGGAGGTCCAGGAGTGAATCCTGGGAATTGAGCGCGAGGGCGAAAGACGCGGCGATGGAAACGGCCTCTTCAAAAACCGGACTGCTGGCTTCTTCGAGAAAAGTGTCGAGAATCAGCGCCTGGCGGACAAAGAACTCGTTTTGAAATTCTTTGACGATCAATTTGC
The DNA here is from genome assembly GCA_036002705.1 of Verrucomicrobiia bacterium. Classification (GTDB taxonomy): domain Bacteria; phylum Verrucomicrobiota; class Verrucomicrobiia; order Limisphaerales; family SXQI01; genus DASVNK01. The sequence goes on along the minus strand of DASYTB010000474.1, from coordinate 2,206 downwards.
CGGTTTTGCTCGTGCTTTTCCAATGAATGTGGCGGAGCGGATCACCTCGCCGATACTCGCGCACACTGAGAAACTCCTCCGATTCGCCAATCGACGAGGCGAGAGTAACCCCGCCGGGTTGATATTGCGCCGCCCCACCGAGGGAAATCGCGGGGAGCGCGTATCGCCTGGGCAGAATAAGGATCGAATCGGGCGCGGAACATTTCGAGTAGGACCGGCAGAGGCCAAAGGGATCTGAAATCGAGAAAAGGAATCCTTCCAGCCGCAGATGGCCGCGGTGTTTGGGTTGCAGGCGCATCTCGGTTTCCGGCGCGCGGCCCGGCTTCAGTGGAGGCAGCTTCATGGCTGTACTCACGGCAATTTGCTTTTCGGCCATCAGCCACATCCAGCGATAAAAGCGAAAAAAGCGATCAAACGGATTTCGCCGTCGTTCACCGGGTTCAGGATTGTTGGCAAATTCGGCATAGGTCGGCCTCGGATCACCGAAATCTTCCGTTAAGGTGACGGAGTTTTCGGTACTATCGCCGGGATTGATGACCGAGATTTGATAATGCAGCGGCTGTCCCGCGGTGCCGAGCTTGGGCAAAACCCGGCGCGCTTCGAATCGCGGCGCGCGGAATAAGCTCCAAATCATCGAAACCAGGAGCAAACACCAAAGTAGGACAAAGGTTTGATAGGCGATCGCCTCATTCGTATCGACCCCGATTCCGCCCGTGAGTAGAGCCGCCGCGATCACCAGCGCGCCGGCCGGCGTAAACTTGCGTTGGACCCAGTATCTTAGCGCGGAGGTGAATCGATAATTCTTGTGGAGCAGGTACGTGATCATCCGGCCATCAACTCGGAGCGGAAACCTTTTTCAAAACTTCCTTTACCACGCCCGAACCAATCAACCCGGAAAACCTGGCTTGAGGCTCGATCGACAGACGGTGCGCGATGACCGGCTCGGCGAGTTCACGGATGTGGTCGGGAGTGACGTAATCAAGCTCATCGTAAACGGCCAGCGCCTGGGCAACTTTCATAAGAGTGAGCGAAGCGCGCGGGCTCGCGCCGAGTTGCACGCCGGGCCATTTGCGGGTCGCGGCGCAAAGTTCCACCATGTAATGCTTGAGTTCATCTGAGACCCGGACTTGAGTGACCGCACGCTTCAAGTCCACCACGTCCGGCAGCGACACGCAGGGCCGGAGGCTATCCAGCGGATGCTCGCGTTCCTGGGCGCTGAGGATCAGGACCTCTTCCAGTTGGGAAACATATCCGAGGCTGAATTGCAGCGCGAACCGGTCCATTTGTGCCTCGGGCAGGGGATAGGTGCCGCGGAATTCTATCGGATTTTGCGTGGCGACCACAAAAAAGAGCTCGGGCAGGCTGCGGCGCTCCCCTTCCACGGTGACCTGGCTTTCGGCCATCGCTTCGAGCAGTGCGGATTGGGTCCGGGGCGAGGCCCGATTTATTTCATCCGCGAGGAGGATGTTGGTGAAGATCGGGCCCTCATGGAATTGAAAGCGCTGCTCCTTCTGCTGGTAAATGGAAACGCCGAGGATATCCGTCGGCAAAACATCTGGTGTGAACTGAATTCGTTTGAATTCGGCATTGATCGACCCAGCGAGCGCCTTGGCAAGCGTGGTCTTGCCCGTGCCTGGCGCATCCTCCAGCAGAACATGCCCTCCGGAAGCGAATGCGGCGAGGAGTTTGCGAATGCTCACGGTCTGACCTCGTATCACCTTTTCGATGTTCGCGGAAATGCCGTGGAAGATGCCGGCCGCTGTGGTTAAATCCATTTTCAGCATTCTACCTATTGGATACCCCAGAATCCGAAAAGTTTCGAGCTAAAGGTTTGGTCTGATTTGGCTTGAGACATCGGAGGACGATGGACCCCTGATGGCAACCAGGTTCTAAGGCGCCGCATTCGCGGGAAAAGCTAACCTGTAGAGTTTTCCGGAGGAGACGAAGAGAGATCAGCCGTCTTTCACAGCGCCTACAATCGCTGAGATCAGTAACGAGATGCTCAAAGATGCTCCGCTTTAGAAAAGGCTGTTCACCATGATTCCGAGCACGCTGAGCGGCCCCTGGTCCTCGAGTCCTTCGGTTGCTTTTTCAACCTTCTGCAATGTGAGTTTGGCGTTATTAATAAACCCGGGGTCATTTACCAACTGCCCAACAGAGCCTTGGCCCTGGTTGATTTTTTGCAAAATCTCGCGAAGCGTGCTCA
>DASYTB010000473.1:0-6916 GCA_036002705.1 Verrucomicrobiia bacterium | reverse complement strand
GCCTTACAAGGACAACGAGGATCGCCATGAAAAATGGATCGCCACCGGCTTTCTCATGCTCGGCCCCAAAAATTTCGCGGAACCGAATCGCGAAAAGCTTCTCATGGATGTGGCCGACGAACAGATTGACGTCACCTCGCGAACGTTCCTCGGCCTGACCGTGAGTTGTGCGCGTTGCCATGATCATAAGTTCGATCCGATTCCCACCCGCGATTATTACGCCATCGCTGGGATTTTCCGCAGCACGCAAACGCTCACCGGCGATGGACGCTTCAACCCGAATGCGAGTCGCTTCAGCGAACGTCCGCTCGGCACCGAAGCCGAAGCGAAAGTGGTGGAGGAATATCAAAAGAAGCTCGGGGAGCTGCAGAGCAAACGCGACCGCGCGCGGAAATTGGCGCAGGACCTGCCCGGCGGAATCGATTCGAAAGAACTCGATGGCATCGTTCTCGATAATCTCGAAGCGGAGGTGATCGGCGGCTGGAAGCTCTCAAACTACTCCACGAACTTCGTTGATAAAAATTACCTTCACGACGGCGACGAGCGGAGGGAGAAAGGCAAGAAGCTGGTTCGCTTCAGACCTGATCTTCCGGAGGACGGGCTTTACGAAGTTCGTTTGGCTTACACCGCTCGTCCAAATCGGGCCACAAATGTTCCCGTGCGCGTCCAGGCCAAAATGGCCGCGCGAACCGTTTATCTGAACGAAACGGTCGAACCCAGGTATGACAAAGCGTTCGAAACGTTGGGATTCTTCGAATTCGAAAAAGGCACGAACAACATCGTCGAAGTTTTGACCGAGAAAACCAAAGGCTTTGTGGTCGTCGATGCCGTCCAGTTCCTGCCCCAGGATGTTCAACTCGCCGCGAAATACATGAGGAAGCGGACCGTGCGCGAGCCCGAGGAAAACATGATGGCGATGGGGGACGTCAGCGCGATGCGCCTTGAAGAATTCGAAGGCCAAATCGGCGAGCTGATGTCCAAGGCACCGCCGCCGATGCCCATGGCTCTGGCCGTTCGTGACGAAGATGGGCGCAACGTGAAAATCAATATCCGTGGCGATCCCGAACGGCTCGGTGAGGAAGTCCCGCGCGGTTTTCTGTCGCTGATCGACCACATCCAAACCGGAGCGCTCGGCACGGACTCCAGCGGGCGCCTCCAACTGGCGAACTGGATTGCCAATGAACAGAACCCGTTGACCGTGCGCGTGATGGTCAATCGCCTTTGGCAGCATCTGTTCGGCCGCGGGCTTGTGGGCACGCCCGACAATTTCGGCTCCATGGGGGAACTCCCCAGCCATCCCGAACTTCTTGATTACCTCGCCTCCGAATTCATGCAAAACGGCTGGTCCACAAAAAAGATGATTCGCCGCCTCATGCTTTCCAGCACCTACCAGCTCAGCAGCGCCTATGACGAAAAGGACCACGCCATCGACCCGGAAAACCGCTATCTCTGGCGCGCCAATCGGAAGCGGCTCGACGCCGAATCCCTGCGCGACGCAATTCTCGCCCTCAACGGCTCGCTCGACCCAAAACTCGGCGGTGAATCGCTGAACGGAACGCCGCCGCCCAACACGGCCATGGCCCAGCGCAATGATCTGCTCGCTTCGCGCCGCCGCAGTCTTTACCTTCCCGTCTTCCGCGGCAATTTGAACGATCTGTTCCAGGTATTCGATTTCCCCGATCCGCACGCTCTTTCCGGCAAGCGCTACGTCACCACCGCGCCTACCCAGGCCCTCTTCCTCATGAACAGCCCGTTCATGATCGATGAATCGAAACTCTGGGCTGAAAAACTCGCCGGCGCGTCACCGGCCACGACCGCGAGCGAATCCGACCTCATCGAACAAGCCTATCTCGCCGCCTTCGCCCGCCCCGCCACCGGCGAGGAGTTGCAACGCGCGCAGACATTCCTGAAAAACTACACCGCCTCGCTCGCCCAAATCGAACCGGACCCCGCCGCCCGCAAAGCAAAAGCCTGGCAAGGCTTCAGCCAGGCGTTGTTGGAAACAACCGAATTTCGCTTTCTCGACTGAACTGATGAACCACAGAGGGCACAGGACACGGAAGGTGGCGGCTTCGAAAAAAAGCGATCCGGAGCGCGGACATTTTTGTCCGCCAATGAGTCAGAGTCAGGAGCGCAATTCGCGCGGACAAGAATGTCCGCGCTCCTCGTCCTCTGTTGATTAAAACTGCAATGCTTATGAATGTCACCCGACGTGAAATGTTAAAGCGCTGCTCATGCGGCTTCGGATACCTGGCGTTCACCTCGATCTTCGCCGACCTCGCCCGAACGGTCGCCGCCGCGGAACGCAATCCACTCGCCGTGCGCGATCCGCATTTCACGCCGCGCGCCAAGCGGGTGATTTTTCTCTTCATGCATGGCGGCCCATCGCATGTGGATACGTTTGATCCCAAGCCAGCTCTCACGCGCGATGCGGGTAAGACCCTTCCGAAAGGATTCGTCAAAGGCTTCCTCGACCAAAATGCGAAACTCGCGCCGTCGCCCTTCGACTTTAAGAAGTGCGGTCAGAGTGGTCTTGAGATCAGCGAGATTTTTCCCGAACTCGGCAAATCCGCCGATGACCTTTGCCTCATCCGCGGCATGTACACGAATGGACAGGACCATACCCAGGCCGTCCTCGAACTGCACACCGGCTCGGAAAGTCAGGCCCGCCCCAGCGTGGGTTCGTGGGTTCTCTACGGCCTTGGTACGGAGAATCAAAACCTGCCCGGCTTCGTCACGATCAGCCCCAGCCCGATCACCGGCGGGGCGCAGAATTACGGCTCGGCTTTTCTTCCCGCGGTTTATCAAGGCACCCCAGTCGGCCAGGCTAATCAACCGCTGACCGACGCTCAGATTCGCCATATAAAAAATCCCGCAATCTCGATGCAGCTTCAACGCCAGCAACTCGATTTCGTGCAGGGCCTCAATCGCGAGCATCTTCATCAGGCGCAGGCCGATGACCAACTCGAAAGCGTCATCGAATCCTACGAACTCGCCTTCCGCATGCAAACCGAAGCGCCGGAAACCACGGACATTGCCAAAGAATCCGCCGAAACCCGCGCCATGTACGGTGTCGATCAAACGCCCACGAACGATTTCGCCCGCCAATGCCTGCTCGCCCGGCGTTTCATCGAGAAGGGCGTGCGCTTCGTCCAGGTCAGCCATCCCTTCCGCTGGGATTCGCACCAGGACCTCGAAGCCCAGCACAAACGCAACGCCAGCGAAGTCGATCAACCCATCGCCGCCCTCCTGCGCGATCTCAAATCACGCGGACTGCTCAAGGATACGCTCGTGATTTGGGGCGGCGAATTCGGCCGCACTCCCACCGCCCAAACCGGTGGCGCGAAATTCGGACGTGATCACAACCCGCATGGCTTCACCATGTGGCTCGCCGGCGGCGGCGTCCGCGGCGGCTTCAGCCACGGCGAAACCGACGAATACGGTTTCCAGGCCGTGAACGACAAAGTCCACATGCACGACCTTCACGCCACCATTCTCCACCTCCTCGGCCTCAACCACGAAAAACTCACCTTCCGCTACGCTGGCCGCGACTTCCGCCTCACGGATGTGCATGGAAACGTCGTGAAGGCCATCCTGGCTTAAACCTAATGCGAATCCCAACGGGATTGTGCCCTCCAGCCCAGGGTTGCGACGCAGGAGCTACCCTGGGTGGAGTGGTAAAAGGAGCATCAACCCCGAAAGCGGCCCCGAAAGCGGTTGCGGCCAACCGGTGAAGGCGCCATACCTGCGTTGCCTACTAAGCCCGTTAGTCGTGAACCGTGAGCACGCTTCCAGGAGTGCTCGCCTAGGCCGCGTTTTTCGGTTAGTTTAACAGCCGTAGCACGTTATGACTGATGTCTTGCCGGCCACCGACGAAGCGGACAGAAAGGCGCTCGAAGAAGTCGCCGAGAAACTGTTTTGGTGGAAAACGCCGGAGGAAGCGCTTCAGTTCCTACCGCGTTTTCTCGCGCAAGTCATGACCTTGGGCACTTGGGAAGACGTGCAGATTGTTCAGCGCATTTTCGGAAGAGAAGCCTTTCGCGAAGTTCTGTTCAACGCTCCGCCCGGTGTCTTTGATATCCGTTCGTGGCACTATTGGCATCTGCTTTTCGGCCTGCCGGTTCCACCGTTGCCAACACGCCGTTTCGAATGAAGTCATTTAGGCCCCGCCTCGATAGCCTGCCGCCCGAACAACGGAAGCTTTGGCCCGAACTCAGAGAGGTCCCATCCGAATTCGTCCTCTACGGCGGGACCGCGCTCGCTCTTCGGTTGGGGCATAGGATCTCGGTGGATTTTGATTTCTTTTCATCGGAACCCTTCCAGGTTGCCGAACTCGAAAAATCACTTCCATTCTTCGAGAATCCCGCAGTATCGCAAAGAAAGGATAACGCTCTCACCTTTACCATCCATCGCGGGAAGCCCATCAAATTGTCTTTTTTTGGAGGCATTTCTTTTGGCCGCGTAGGCGAACCCGAAAAGACCGAGGACGGGGTGCTTGCGGTCGCCTCTCTCCTCGATCTCGCCGGAACAAAGGCCAGTGTCGTCCAGATGCGGGCGGAAGTGAAAGATTATCGTGATGTGCTCGCGCTGCTCAATGCCGGAATTTCACTGGAGACATTGCTCGCCGCCGGACAGGCGCTCTACGCGGATCAGCTCAATCCGATAATCTCGCTCAAGGCGCTCTCCTACTTCGGCGATGGAGATTTGTCCCAACTGTCCGCGAAGGAAAAAGCAACGCTTACGGAAGTGGTTCGCCTTGTCGATAGGATTCCCAGACTTGAACGAGTGTCAGATCGCCTTTCCACCGAATGACTCGAACGCTTAATACCCCTCCTTCAGCAACACATAAACCCCCACGATAATCGCAATGCTGATCAGCGACATGATTAAAGCCGTCCCCCCAACGTACGAAACCGCCATCATCGCAATCCCCCCAACCATCGGCACCCACGAGCCTTGCTTCTTCCCATAGATGAAATAGCCCATCCCGATACTGCCCCAAATCAATGATGCAAAAAGAAAACTCGCGTTGAACATTGGCAGTACAACAGACTGGTTTGCCCGCAAAACCATTCATCCTTCGCGCACCTCGTGGAAGGGAAATCGAGCTAATTCAGTACCAACGTTCAGGCTCTTCATTTCTCTAAAGTGCATGAGCCGTCAATACCTTTAAGGCAGCTTTTGCCTGCGAATCGCCAGGATACGCATTAAGCACCGCGGTTAACCAGCTCTTCGCGCTTTCATTCTCATTTTTGAGCGCGTAGCAGATGCCGCCCAGAAATGTGAGGTCACGCCATTGAACCGCCGGCAAATCCTTTCGCCCATAAATGTCCCGGACGATCGCTTCCGCCTTGTCGAGGTTGTCCTCAGAACCCTCGCGCAAGAGCAGAATTGCAAGGATCAGATTGGCGTTCACATCCTTCGGGTCGAGTTGCAGCGCGGCGTGTATTTCGCTCATCGCATCTTGCGGTTTCCCCAAATGGGCGGCGGTTCTCGCCGCGATTCGACGACTTCGCGTCGAGTCCTTGTACTTTGCTCTCTCACGACAAAGATCGAGCAGTTCTGGCCAGCGTTCATCTGTCGCCAGGAGGGTGATCAGCGTATCCCAGGCGAGGTCATTCTGGGGGGACAAGGCGATGGCCCGCCGGAGATCAGCTTCCGAGGGAAGCTTGTCCTGAAGAAGGTATTCAAAGAGACCGGCTGACGTCAAGGTCAGCGCCTTTTGCGAATCCGACTGCTTTGGAACCAGGCGCTTTAATTGGGAGACGCCTTTCCGCAGCTCCGCTCTCGTCTCATCCGGCAAGCGGTTCGCCGCGTCCCCACTCGCCATTGAACCGGCCAGAAACTCGATCACGAGAGCCATTGAAATGGCTTCCGAATTCTTCGGTTCAAGCCGCACCATTTTCCATGCGTCCGGCAGAGCAGAACTCAGAAAGTTTGAAAAAGCACGGGCGAATGCCTGATTGGGCGTTTCTGCTTTCGAGAACTTCAGGTAGTCGCGGGTCATTCCAACGTAATAAAAAAAAATCATTCTGCGGCGATAAAGCGGAGGCTGCTTGGGTGCGATAGAAACTGCGCGGTCAAGACAATATGTGGCTTCGGCGAAGTCCTTTTCGATGCTCAAGGTCTCTGTTTCCGTAACCTGCCGTTTCGAAAGTTCGGTAAGAACCTCCTGCATGTTGTCCCGATGTGTCGTTGTATAATCCGTATCTCCTGTGAGGTCGTAGTATATTTTCTTTCCGAGGCTCTCACCCAGCGCCATCCAACACCTGTAGTCCTTCGGGCTGGCCTTCAATTCCTCGCGAACGAACCGCTGGCTTTCGTCGCCCTTGCCGATGGCATCGAGCGAGGACGCCAGCCCGTCAACCAGTCCTCCGTTCTTGCCGGCGGGCTTGAGCAGAAGTTTATCGAGTGCGATCGCTCGGTCGAACCTTTCATCCGCCAGTGCGAGTTGGCCGTTCAGCCGATACAAATCCCCCAGGATTCGATGCTCGTCCGGATCATCCGGATGCGCGGCCAGACGCTGTTCGCCTTCCTGAATCAGTTCGGAAATCGAGCGACCCGGTTCGAGATTATTCACAATGCTGACCCGATCCTCTCTTAAATTGAACATGAACTCGTAGCGCTCGGTCGGAAATTCCAGTAGAGAGACGAGCTTTTCTCGATCGGCACCGTCGGTTGCCAGGAGCTGGACGCAAAAGAGAAATGCGAGAACTGCCAAATTCATTCGTTTCCGAAATGGTAATACCAGAGCTTCGACGGATCAAAGTGGAGGGGAAAGATTACACTGACTCGGATATTTCACAGTCGCGCGTGTCTTTCTTTAACACCGCGGCTTCAGCCCGGTGCACAAATGCGCGTTCGATGCAAAAACTGTTTTAACAGTTTGCGGACACGAAGAAGCCGTTAAAACGGC
>DASYTB010000472.1:0-2519 GCA_036002705.1 Verrucomicrobiia bacterium | reverse complement strand
CGTCTGCACGTTGCGCGGCGTGAACTCAGCGGCGCGGGCGATCTGCTCCACCTCTCCTTTGAATTCCTTATTTGGAAATGAATCGACCGTCACCCGGACTTGCTGGCCCAATTTGATGTGACCGAGCCACGGTTCGGGAATGTACACGCGGACCCAGAGATGGTTCTTCAGAACGAGCGTCGCCATTTGTTGGTTCGGCGCCACCACATCACCCCACCGCACGCTCAAAACTTCCAGGACCGCATTGGTTGGCGCCGTGATCTCCATCTCCCGCAACTGCGCGTCCAACTCCCGCACTTGCGCCTCTCCTTGCGCGAGCTTTTCCGGCCTCGTGCCGGCTACGAGCAGATCGTAGCGGCTTTTCGCGGCGGCGACATTTCGCTCGAGAGATTGCGCCTCCATGACGGCATGGTCGCGATCGGCCGCGGAAACGGCCCCCGTTTTCTGTTGAAACAGTTTCTCGACCCGAACGGCGTCAGTCCGGGCAAATTCCAGTTGGGCGATCAGCGCCTGCCAATCATTCTTCGCTGATTCCAGCTCCTGCTTTCGCGGCCCGGCCTTCCATTCATCCAGGAGCGCGGCGGCCTGCGCTCGGCGCGCGCGCAGTTCCTCGGCATCGAGGCGAATGATGACCTGGCCCGGATTGAGACTATCCCCCTCCCAGGCGAGAATATCCTGCACGCGCCCGCCGTAACGAGAGGCGACGCGAGTTTCATCTGTTTCGATCGTGCCGGAAACGACGTCGCGCCTCGGCGGTTCATTCCATTTTGAACACCCGCCTAGAAAAACGCCCGCGATCACAGCCCAAACCATCCTGCTCACGCGCGACAAGATAAAGGAGAAGCTCGCGAAGGCGACTGGATAATAGAGGATTTAGCGCACCCGGCCGTGCAGGCAGGGCTTTTGCGAAGACCGATCGGGCAACGAGAGCTGAGGAGCCTGAGGAAGCTGGCGGTCCGCTTGATCCCGCTTGGTTCGAACTGTGTTCGAGGACCCGTCAGTTCGCGAGATTCGCCGGTTCTGTTTGCCGCGAGAATAGGCTCGGGGGAATCCCGTAGCGCTCCTTGAACGCGCGCGAGAAATGTGAAAGCTGTTTGTAGCCCAGGCCATACGCCACTTGTTTCACCCCTTCGCCGTGCAACAGCTCAAGACGGGCTTGCTCCAGCCGAAAGGCAGAAAGCCAATCGCTCACCGTGGTGCGATATTCTCTCTTGAAGTGCCGCTGGAGTGTGCGGAGAGAGATTCCGCAGAGCTGCGCCAGGTCCGTGGCCCGAAACCGCGCCTGCCGTGCCAGGTCTTCCCATTTCACGGCCGACGATTCGAGTGGAGTTGCGGGCGCCGAGAGGGCCCGTTGGTTCAGAGGTTGAAAAAAGACTTTCATCGTTCCCACCCCTGCTATCGGAAAGCCTGACGAAAAGCTGAAGCCTCTGGATCATTCAACCTCAGCTCGCCCGCGACGAACTCAGTTGCTCGCTTGCGCCCACCCGCGCAACGCAAATCGAAGTCCCGGAGGGACGACCTGATAATAGCCCCGGATGAAGCGCGGAAGCAGCGTTGCGCCGCGCGCAATCCGGGGTTTAACCGCCCCTGAAATTGTCTCCTTTCTTTCGCTCTCGGAGCATCGCCGGCGAGTGCTCCGGGAGCGAAAGAAATCCGCATTGCTGGCGCGAAATATTGCGCCGAAAAGAACCACCGGGAATGTCACCGTATTTGCGCTTGGGACCACTCAGGAGCGTTACGAAGTCCACCACCGGCATCCGCGTCCAGGCTGCCGCCATCGTCGCGGCCGCTACCCTTTCGCACCGCTACATCACCGACCGCTTCCTCCCGGACAAAGCCGTCGATCTCATGGACGAAGCCGACTCGCGTCTGCGCATGGAACTCGATTCCATGCCCACCGAAATCGATCAGATCCACCCAGTCGCGAATCATAACTGAAACTGAGCAATTGACTTCATCCAAGTGGCCGCCCATTTTTATCCGATGAATCCGAGTTATCTGGATCGCATTACATCGAGCCCCACGCAGTGTGCCGGGCGGCCATGTATCCGGGGCATGAGAATGCGGGTTAAAGACATTTTGGAAATGCTCGGATCAGGCATGTCCGAGCAAGACATCCTTCGAGAGTTTCCGTATCTGGAGAAAGAAGATATCCTCGCCGCCTTGCAGTTTGCCGCTTCCATCTCAGACACTCCCGTCTTGCGCGCGGCTTGACCGGTGAAATTTCTGATTGATGCCCAACTCCACCGTCCGTCGCCGCGATCCTTCGCGCCAGCGGTCACGACGCAGTCCATTTGTTCGATGTGGCGTCTGCCGATGCGGATGATGCGGTCATTTGGCAAATCGCCCTGAATCATGGCAGGGTTGTCGTAACCAAGGACGAGGACTTCGCCATTCGCTCCAAGCTGAAACGCGGCGGACCGCAAGTTCTCTGGCTGCGCGTCGGTAACTGCTCAAATGCCGAATTGCGTGCCTGGCTGAACCCCCTCCTCCCCTCGATCATTCAGGCGCTGGAGAAC
>DASYTB010000471.1:0-9072 GCA_036002705.1 Verrucomicrobiia bacterium | reverse complement strand
CGATGATCGCCCGAAGTGCCGTTTCCATTAACTCGCCGCGATCGACGTTTTGGATGTAGCTGTCCTGAATCTGTTTCAGGATCTCGTCGAGGAGAGAGGGCATTTGCTGGTCGAGGATAGCCAGCAGTTTTGCTTTGTCCGGGAATTCGGTGCGGAGCTGTTCGAGTTCTGTGATCGCCTGCCGCTTATTGCCCAGTTTCAGCTCACAGAGCCCCAGCCGCACCTGGGCCTGCGCCGCGAGCGCGCGATTGGCGCCCGCCTCGTTCACGACCTGGCGGTAAAGGTCGGCGGCCGCGGCCAGTTCGCCCTTGGTTTCCTCCGCATAAATCGCTTTTTCCAGCAGTTCCGCGGGAGAAGAGCTGGCCGCGAACGCGCCGCGGCTCACCAGCAGCGCACTAATCAGAAACACTCGAATTCGTTGGAGAGGAATTTTCATTGCGACCAGGCTGCCGCGGGATTGTTACCGAATTATTACCGAGGACATTTTCTTTTGGAAAGCGAGTTGCATTAAAGGCATTTAAAACTTCTACGATTAAAGCGCCGCAAGTCGCCGCAGGGCCGCAGTCAAAAAACCGATGGGCAGAACGAGGCGCAGCTTGTAATATTCGCTTCAGCCAGATGTCCAGAACCGCTCAACTGATTCTTGCTTTGTTTTGCGCTTTTTTGAGCAACGGCAGTCTGAGGGCGACTGAACCGGTCCGGAATTATTGGGCGTTCAGGCCGTTGGAGGAGCAGAGCATTCCCCCGTCGCGAACGAACGGGTGGGCGCAAACGCCGATTGATGCGTTTGTGCTCGCGCGCATGAAAGAAAGCGGCCTTTCTCCTTCGCCTCAAGCGAGCGCCGTCAAACTCGCGCGCCGCATTTATTTTGATTTGATTGGCCTCCCGCCCACTCCCGCGCAAATTGAAGATTTTCGAAGCGCTTTCGCGCGCGACCCGCGGGCTGCCGTTGAATCCCTGGTGGATGCGTTGCTGGCCAGCCCCCATTATGGCGAGCGTTGGGCGCGGCATTGGCTGGACCTGGCGCGGTACGCGGACAGCAACGGGTCCGAGAGCGATGATGACCGGCCGACCGCCTACCATTTCCGCGACTTCCTGATCCGTGCGTTTAATGAGGATGTTTCGTTCGACACGGTCTTGCGCTGGGAATTGGCTGGCGACGAGCTCGAGCCGAACAATCCGGAAGCCATCGCCGCCACGGGCTTTATCGTCGCGGGCACCCACATCATTCTGGACGTGCCGATGGAGGAGGAAAAAGTTCGCACGCGCTATAACGAGTTGGATGACATGATTTCCACGACTAGCTCGGCCATGCTCGGGCTGACACTGGCTTGCGCGCGTTGTCACGATCACAAATATGATCCGATCCCGACGCGCGATTATTACCGCATGCTCAGCGCATTTAACGCCGGCGGACAATCGGAGGTTCCGCTCGTTCCGTGGAAGGAGGCGAAAGCGCATCGTGAAGCCGAGGCGCGGTGGAAATCCGAAATGGAGCCTTTAAAAAAGCGGGTCGAAGCGTTCCATAAAGAAGTCCGAAAGGAGCACGAAAGTTCCGCTCGCCAGAAAAAGGTGGAGCAACTCAAACTCACGGACGAAGAAAAGGAATTGCTGCGCGCGAATGCGAATAGCGACCGGACGAAGGACCTTGCCAAAAAATATTCCAAAGAGCTTAAAGTCGAAGACAAAGACCTTCGCGATTTTCTTTCCGATGCCGAACGCGAAGAGTGGGACCGCCTCGCCGCGGAAATGAAAAAGGTGCAAAGCGAGCAACCGAAGACTCTGCCGAGCGCGCTCGCGTTCGCCGATTCCAGCTCCGAGCCGAGAGACAATTGGCTGCTAGCGCGTGGCGACTTTCATAACCGCAAGGAACCGCTGGAACTCGGATTCATCTCCGTGCTCACGCGCGGCAAAACGGCGGCGGATTATCTGAACGAAGCGAGGGCACACCGGCTGCGCGATGATTCAACTCAGCAGCGTCGCGCGCTGGCGGAATGGATGACGGATATGGACCATGGCGCGGGCAGCCTGGTCGCGCGCGTCCTCGTTAATCGCGTCTGGCAGCATCATTTCGGCGAAGGAATTGTCCGGACCGTGAATGACTTCGGCACGCGCGGGCAGCCGCCGACGCATCCGGAGTTGCTCGATTGGCTCGCGCGGGAGTTCGTCAAATCCGGATGGAAAATGAAAACGCTACACCGCCTCATCATGACGAGCGCCGTTTATTTGCAAGAGAGCGGCTTCAACGTGGCGAAGGCGAAGATTGATCCCGACAACCGCCTTCTCTGGCGGCAGAATCCGCAGCGGATCGAAGCGGAGATTTTGCGCGACTCGATGCTGGCCGTGAGTGGTACGCTCAATCCCGAGATGTATGGCCTGGCCTTCAAACCGCCCATTCCGGCAGAAGCGATGCAGGCGCGGAATGTAAAGGACCCGTATCCGAAAGATGCCAGGGATGCTTCGCCGACCTGGCGTCGGACTATCTACATGTTTCACAAGCGCGTGGTCCAATATCCGCTCATGCAGGCTTTCGATGCTCCCGACGCCCAGACCAGTTGCGGACGGCGCGATACGACCACCGTCGCTCCCCAGGCGCTTGCGCTGCTGAATGACCATTTCGTTCGACTTCGCGCGGAAGATTTCGCCCGGCGCATCGAACACGAAGCTGGCGACAGCCCGGCGCACGAGGTTGCACGCATCTGGCAACTAGCGCTCGGGCGCAAAGCCACTCCGGTGGAAATCGCGGCCGCGGTTTCATTTCTTAAGCGACAGGAGAACAACGACAATCATCTCACGTTGGCGAATCTCTGCCAATCGATCTTTGCTCTGAACGAGTTTATTTATGTGGATTAGCACATGGATGGGTAGGATAGCTGCCCCGGCTGTCGCGAGCGGGTGCCTTCGCCCGCTCGATCCCGCGCAGCTTACAGTTCAAGATCGGACCGGCGCCGAACGCCGGGCGGGACAGCCGAGGCGGCTGTCCTACCCGAGCGAGCTAACTTAGAACAAGCCGATGAAACGTGGAATACCATCTCAGCATTGCGGACGGTTTGCCCCCTTCCTGAATCGTCGCGACTTTCTCCGAAAGGCCGGCGCTGGGTTCGGCATGCTCGCTCTCGCCGACTTGCTCGGCTCTGATCGTCTGCTAGCCGGAGCGTCCGAGGACGATCTCGCTCTCGATCCGATGGCGCCGCGGCAGTCGCTCTTTCCGGCCAAGGCGAAATCGATCATCTGGCTTTTCATGGAGGGCGGCCCCAGTTCGGTGGACCTGTTCGATCCCAAGCCCGAATTGACGAAGCGCGATGGCCAGAAAATGCAAATCGACGTTTTCAATGGGAACCCCGGCCCGCTCATGAAATCGCCCTACGGCTTCAAGCAATATGGCGAATCGGGCGCGTGGGTTTGCGAGAAGTATCCGAACGTGGCGAAGCACGTCGATGAGTTCGCATTTATCAAGTCGCTCTACACCGAATCGAACGATCACGTTCCCTGCCTTTATCAAATCAACACCGGCATTCTCCGTCCCGGCTTTCCCAGCGCCGGCGCGTGGATCACTTACGGCCTCGGCAGCGAGAGTCGAAATCTTCCCGGCTATGTCGTGTTGGGAAACAACCAGGGCGTGAAGGGCGGACCTCTCAATTGGAGTGCCGGTTTTCTCCCGTCCAGTTACCAAGGCACTCTCTTTCGATCGCGGGGTGCGCCCATCCTGAATCTCAACCGGCCTGGGAAAGTCAGCGCCAAAGACCAGCGGGAGCAACTCGATTTCGTGGCCGAAATAAACTCGGCCCATCTCGCCACGCATGCCGGCGAACCGGATCTACTGGCGCGCATCAATAGCTTCGAGCTGGCCTATCGCATGCAGATGGAGGCGAGCGATCTCGCCGATTTCTCCTCCGAGTCAAAGGAAACTCTCGAACTTTACGGATTGAACAACGAGATTTCCGAGAATATCGGTCGCAAATGTCTCATGGCTCGCCGCCTGATCGAACGAGGCGTTCGCTTCGTCCAGGTTTATAGCGACGGCGAATGGGATGCCCATAGCGATCTCGCCGGCAATCATGCGCATCACTGCGCCACCACTGACCAACCGATTCACGGATTACTAACCGATCTGACGCAGCGCGGCCTGATGGACCAGACGCTCGTGATTTGGGGCGGTGAATTCGGGCGCATGCCTGTTTCCCAAGGCAGCGGCGGTCGCGATCACAACCCACATGGTTTCATGGCGTGGATGGCTGGCGCCGGAATCAAGGGCGGCACCAGCCACGGCGAAACCGATGAAATCGGCTACAAGGCCGTAAAAGACCGCGCCAGCGTCCATGACCTGCACGCCACGATGCTCCAGCTCATGGGAATCGACCACACGAAATTGACCTATTTCCATAACGGCCGAAACTTCCGCCTGACCGATGTCGCCGGGGAGGTGATCCAGACGATTCTCGGTTAATTATCCTTTGTTGATTTGTCGAATCGGTCTTTTCGCACCCAAGAGGATGCTGATGTCCATAGGTCATTTCTTCGGCGGCCTTTCCCGAATAAATGACCATGAGACTTCCGCGACCTGTCCATTATCGTAATGAACAAAAAAGCCTGCCTGCACCCAATCTTCGATTTCAAGACGCGCGAATTTTTGCCGAGGGCGAAATATTGTTCGCGCGGCGGATATTCACGTGCGGTTCAAGGATACACAGACCAGCTTCAAACTCGACGTCGAAAGCGTCCGCCCAACTGAGGAAACGAACGTTTTTGATTTTTGAGAATCTTGCCGTCCCAAATGGCACTTGGCACTTTGCCGTCTTGTGCCGCGGATTTCGTATCGGCCTTCGTCCTGTAGCTCGCGTATTAATGTTATGATTCTACGATCAACCTGTGGAATGTCCATTGGCTGCAGGTTCTCCAGATTTACTCGCGTGATCAGTTTGCCATTCTTGTCAAAGACATGCACGTGGCGCGGCGGATGATCGCCAATCCACCATAAGAACATAAAGCCACCCTCCGGATCTTACCCACGGCACGAGATTATTGCGTGAATTGGCGAAGATACAATCCATTGTCTTTTCCGGTGGCAGGCTTCCGAGGTTGGCATTACCCGCCACTCCGATTGGCTTTCGGTTACGGCAATTCCTTAATGCGTATCCGGCGGTACTCCATTTGCCCGCGGTCGCCTTCCAAACCGATTGGACCGGTGGGTGGGAGTTTCATCGTGAGTTCCAGCACTTCGCCGTTGCATAGGCAATAGGCCACGTTGTCTTTCACGGTTACTTCGATTTCGTTCCACTCACCCGCGCGATAGTTCTTTAGTTTTTTATAAGGGCCGGCGAGGAGGTAATCACGGCATTGCAGTTGAGGACCGCGGACGAAAATGCCGCTGTCGGCATTCGGCGTCGCGCGGAATTCGAGGCGCAAAATGAAATTTTTCGGGAACTCTTGCGTGGTGGAAATTTGTTGAATCCGGCGTCCTTCGGCAGGTGTCGTGACGATGAGGCGTCCATTTTTCGCCACGTACCGCCCATCCGAGCTGCTCGGTTTTCCATCGAACTTGATGTCGTTTTCGACAATTGGCCAGGCAGGAGCGTTTGGGTTCGATTCCGATTTTTTAATCGATGCCTTTTCCGCGTCGCTCGTGGCGCGAAAGCCCCAGCCGGTCAGATCGTTCCCATTGAAGAGGCTGACAAAGCCGGGTTCGGGCGTGAACTGGTATGGTTCCGTTTCCAAAAGACCAAGCGTGGCGAAGACCGGGCGCAAGCCCGCCGCCCATTTCGCGTAACCGGCCATGTTGGGATGAAGCAAATCGGGAAATTCCGACGCGATCGCATCGCCGTTCGCGTCCGCAAAAAGCGGCCACGTTTCGAGCAGGGTCACTTGCGCGTTCCCCTTTACCGCCTGGGCATATAATTGATTCACTTTCTTGATTTTCTCGACCGGCCGCGACTTCGAGGCCGAACTCGGAAATACCTGGCAAAGAATGATCGGTGTTTTCGAATCGTGGCGAGTGATCTCCACGAGAATCAGCTTGAGGTTCGCCGCGATTGTTTCGGGAGTGGCTTTTTCTTCGAGATCATTGGTTCCAATGAGCAGAACCACGGCCGCTGGGTTTAGCGCCAGAACATCTTCCTGCATGCGAATGAGAACGCCGCGTGTGGTGTCGCCGCTGATCCCGCGATTCGCCAGCTTCATCCCCGGAAACCAGGCGCTGAAATCTTCGCCCCACCCTTGCGTGATCGAATCGCCCAGCAGAACCACCGCGCCTTGATCCTTTTCGACCCTCCCGGCCCAGCGGGTCCGGCGTTCCTTCCAGAGATTCCGAAACCAATCGTAGCGCCGAATCGGTCCTTCGCCGGGCAAGCCGTCATCCGTGGCCGGGATCTCCAAACGCGTAGCGGAGGCTTTCTCCTGCGCGCGCGGCGTCACGGCCCCGGCCAGAAGCGAAATCAGTGTGAGGAGGCTTAGAAAAGTTGATCTCATGTTGAATTTCTCCCGTTCCTTGGGTTTCGGGCCGAGAGCTTATTCAGCGAGCGAACGCAAGACAAGAACGCAGGCGAAGCATTGAGCTTGATTCAAGGGTGCTTCGGAGGCCAAGGGGCTGTGCGCATTGTATGCGTTGCAATTTCTCTTCCCAATTCAGTTTACGATGATTAGGATTTTACCCATATCCGGGAAGTAATTGAGAAAGCATGAAAACCTTCTTAGCGCCAAACAGTCATCAGCGTCGGCAGAAGCTGCTCGAGCGGGCGCGCATATTCAGATTTGCCGGTTTTACGCTGATCGAACTCCTGGTGGTTATTGCGATCATCGCTATTCTCGCGAGTCTGCTCCTCCCGGCGCTTGCCAAAGCGAAGGCCAAAGGGGATCGCGCCAAATGCATGAGCAATCTGCACCAGATTTCCATGTTCATGCAGTTTTATACCGACGACAACCGGGATACTTTTCCCGCGCATCGCAATCAGAACGGATCGGATGATCCCGTCAAAGCACTGACCAACTGGTGGGGCACCACGATCGTCAACTATGGCAACGGACGAAGCAACCTGTTCTACGATCCGGCGATTAAAGGGAAGCGAAACGACAACGGCATAAAATGGAACTGGCGCTTTGATTGTCATCTCGTTGGTTACGGCTACAACGGATTCTTTCTGGGTCATAGCCCCTATGACGCAGGAACCATTGGCGTTGCGGGTGTTAACTTTCGCTTCGAGAAAGAATTTAAGCGCAGCAACATCGTCAGCCCCGCGGATAATTTGCTCATTGGCGATAAGCAGCCTTACGGTGGAACTCAAAATGACCCCTACAGCCCAATTTGGAGTAGTAGTCTTTGGTGGCCTGCCTCCAACATGGATCAGAAAACGGGTACGAGCTTCGAAGGAATCGACGGCAAACGGCACCTGGGAGCTTCAATTTGCGTGTTCAACGACGGCCATGCCGAACCGCGTAAAAACGACAAGATCAACCCGCCCGACAATCCGTATAACAACACCCCGAAGTCTTTGATCAACTCCCAATACTGGGATCCGCTCCAACGAGCAGGCGCGAGATAAAGCCGGTCATTTTTCTCCCGGCCAAATCGGAGCGTGCCGGAGAATCTCCGCCCGGAAATCTCCGAGGCTGGACCAGTAAAGCCGCTTCCCGAGATCAACCTCGGCGACGACCACATCGCCCCAATCCTTCGCTTGCGCGAGCACACGGCCCTCTCGGTCATAAATCGCCGAAATCATCCAATTATCATTGAGCGGAGTGTAAGTGCTGCTGACGAGAAAAACATGGTTCTCGCAGGCGCGCGCCGCCGCGAGCATCGGATTACATCCGGCCACCGGGAAAGCAATAATCTCCGCGCCATGAATCCGGAGCTGTCGCGCCACCTCGGGATAAAATGCATCATAGCAAACCATTAAGCCGATCTTCCCGAGCGGTGTATCGAAGACCGGATATTCTGAACCAGGGCTCACGCCCGCCTCGATTTCGCCGCGCGGCAAAGTGGTCTTGCGATATTTCCCAACGATCTTGCCATCCGGGCCAATGAGAACAGCGACGTTATAAATTAAGTGACCGTCACGTTCGACCAACCCTGGCACAAGATACAACCGATGCTTCCGGGCGAGCGCCCCGAAATACTCAGTACTTGGGCCGGGGATCGGTTCGGCAGCGGCAACATAAGAAAGGCCATTGCCCGTGCAGGTCAGTGTTTCAGGCAAAACGACCAAGTCCGCTTTTTGGGCGGCCGCTTTCGCGATCAATGGCTCGAACTGCTCGCATGCATCCAGGACTGTTTTGCCGCCATGCGGACGATAGTGAATCGTGGCGAGCCGCGCTTTCCGGGGCGCGGGCGGATCCGTTTCAGCCAGCCCAATTCCGCTCCACTCGGCGACGCCTCTGGGCGCCCAGCGCAGGTACAGCTCGACAATCGCTTGCGTCGCGCCCGGTGGCGCAAGATAAACGCCGGTCAGTTCTGTCCGTCCCTCAGGGTCGCACGCCCCTTCCTCTGGATATTCTGGCTCGGCAATGGGTTTCTCGTTTTCGGCATAACTATGGGCGCCAGGTTCCCCGCGGCGGACCGCTTGACCTTTTTCATCGCGCCAGAGAATTCGCGCGGGTGCGTCTCGGCGCGCGGACACGACATTCTCCAGCCGGCGTCCGGCGCGAAATCGATAGTAGTGCTCGCCTGTGACCGGGAAACTTTTGCTCCAGCAGCCGTCGAGGCCTTCTCGTCCATCCCCGCGAATAACCAACACTGGACCTTTCCTGATCTCGAACTCCGGGCGAATCTCTTCGCGAGGCGATTTCGGGATCCATCCGCCAGCGTCCGCGATGTTTTCAACCGAAGAAACACTCGCGGAAAAACCATGCGATAGCCCGAGAACAGCCGTGCAGAAAAATAGCAAAACGCGGATAGGCTCAGGTAAGAACCCAAAATGTCTCCTGCCGATCCTAAAATTATTATTCCACATTTTGGACCTGCTCGCGGAATTTCTCCAACTCGGTTTTCAGCAGCACCACCTCGCGGGTGATGGTGCTGTCGGATGCTTTGGAACCGATGGTGTTTACCTCGCGATTCATTTCCTGGGCTAAAAAATCCAG
>DASYTB010000470.1:0-5656 GCA_036002705.1 Verrucomicrobiia bacterium | reverse complement strand
TGGTTGTTTCATTGCCACATTGTGGCCCATGGCGCGCTCGGCATGATCGGTGAATTGACCGTCTTGCCAAAACCACTGCAGATCACATGCCCGGACGCCATTGTTCAGAGCAACGATCCCGGGCAGTGCTCGGCGGTCGTGACGTTTGCGGCCACGGCCACAGGAGGTTGCGGTGATGTCGCTGTCGTATGCGTCCCTCCGTCAGGTTCGGCTTTTCCCGTCGGAACGACTACCGTCACCTGCACGGCCACCGACGGCGCTGGGCACAGCACTCAGTGCGCGTTCGATGTGACCGTCAACGATGCTCAGCCGCCCTTGATCACCAGCTCTGTCGCCACGTCCACCTTCTGGTCGCCCAATCACGACCTGATCAATGTCGGTCTTACGACGGCTGCCACGGACAATTGCCCAGACCCGGTGGCGTTCAATGTGGCCGTCTATGGCGACGAGGATGATGAGCTGCCCACGGGCGATGGCGCGTTTTCACCTGATGCGAGGAACATCGCCGCTGGGACACTTCGCTTGCGCGCGGAACGAAACCAAAAAGGAGATGGCCGCGTTTATTTGATTGTAATCACGGCCACCGACCATGCGGGCAATAGCTCCGCCGCATCCCAAACCGTTGTTGTGCCGAAGTCACAGGCCCAAAAGGATGTTGATTCGGTGAACGCGCAGGCGACAGCAGCCCGAAATTATTTCATCCTCCACGGCACTCCACCTCCTGGATATTTTTTAATCGGAGACGGACCGGTAATCGGGCCAAAACAGTAAAGCTCAGCCTCAGAAGGCGGGAGAGGCGTTTATGCGAACGCCTCTCTTATGCCAGGCGTCTCAGTTTTCAGATCATCCCTCGTTGCCGAAGAATCGCTTCCATGGCGCGATCCATCATAAGATCGGCGAGTGGCTTGGTCGCTTCGTCCAGCGCGGAGTGTTCGGCTTTGAGTCTATTCAAATCGCCCGAACCGGACTGAGCGTCTTCGCTCCGCAGGGCTGCTTCGAGGCGACCTAACGCCCCCTCGATAGATGCCCGCTGATCCGCAGGAAGTTCACTGCTGTATTGCTCGAGCCCAGCGTGAGTGGCTTTGATGGTTTCCTCCGCTTTCAGTTTCGCTTCAATCCATCGGCGAGCGGCTAAATCATCGAAGGCGTGCTCGACACTTTCCTCGACCATCCGTTGGACGTCTTCGTCATTAACGTCCACCGCCGATTTCATCTCGATGACTTTTTCCTTTCCGGTGCGTGTGTCGCGCGCCAGGACGCGGAGAATGCCGTTGGAATCAATTTCGAATTGCACGCCAACCCGCGGAATGCCCCGCGGCGCGCGCTCGAACTCAATCGTGAATCGTCCCAGGCTCCAATTGTCCTTCGCGCGCTCGCGTTCGCCTTGCAGCGCATGAATCAACATGGAAGCCTGGCTGTCCACCGCCGTGGTAAACATTTCACCCGCTTTCACGGGGATCGTTGAATTGCGCGGGATGATGACATTCATTAGTCCCCCAAACGTTTCGATTCCGAGCGAGAGCGGTGTCACGTCGAGCAGCAAAACATTCTTGAACCCGCCGGAAAGGATTTCGGCTTGGATTGCGGCTCCAAGCGCCACCGCTTCGTCCGGGTTTTGTGACGTGTTCAGCATCGGTCCTTCGGCCCGGTGATAATCCGAACCGATTCGAAAACCGCCACTGAGCGCTTCGAATTCGACGCACCCAAACCATTCCGAAACGAGCCGACGAAGGAGAGGCATGCGAGTTTGCCCACCGACGAGAATTACCTGATCCAGCTCCTTCGGTTCGAGTTTGGCATCGGCCAGCGCGCGCAGACAATGCTCGCGCGTACGCAAAATGATATCGCGAGTGAGATCTTCCAGCCGGGCGCGCGACAGAGTGAAATGAAAACTGAACTTTGGCGTGAGAAACGGGAGCGAAATTTCGATCTCGTTTTCCTCGGAAAGACGGATTTTCGCCTGTTCCGCCGTCTCTCGAAGCTGCGCAAAAAGATGAAGGCTCGAGCGCGCGTCGGGTCCGCCGCCTTCACAGATTTTCTCGCGAAGAAAATCCAGCAAACGCAGGTCCAGATCGTCTCCGCCCAAACGCGTGTTCCCGCTCGTTGCGAGCACTTGAAAGACGCCCTCGTGAAGCTCCAGAATCGAGAGATCGAACGTGCCGCCGCCCAGGTCATAAACGGCGATTTTTGCGCGCTCCTTCAGTTTGTTGAGGCCATAGGCCAGCGCCGCAGCGGTCGGTTCGTTAATGATCCGTTCGACCGTGAAACCGGCCAGTTCGCCGGCCTTTTTCGTCGCGTTCCGCTGCGCATCGTTGAAATAGGCCGGCACGGTAATGACCGCGCGAGAAATTTCCTCGCCGAAATAGCCTTCAGCATCCGCTTTGAGTTTTCGCAGGACTTCCGCCGAGATTTGCTCGGGCGTGAGCAGTTGGTCGGCGACGGGAATTTGGACCGGGCCAGGCAGGTCCGTCTTGAGCGGGTAGGTGACAGCGCGTTCCTCCGGCGAAATTTCACTGCCGCGCCGGCCGATGAACCGCTTTACCGAATAAACCGTTCGCTCCGGCTTCAGCACGCGAATGCGCCGCGCCTTTTCGCCGACCATCGGATGCGAATGAGCGTCCGGAAAATGCACCACCGACGGCGTCAATCGGTGTCCCTCGACATCCGCGATCACGAATGGAATGCCGGAATCCACCGCCGCGACCAGCGAGTTGGTCGTTCCCAGGTCGATTCCGACAATTCTGCTCATCTGACGCAACGGTAACCTTTAAGTCGAATCGAGGAAAGATGAGTCGCGCCGAGGCGCGCCGTCGCCGGTATGAGCCGGCGAACCAGCGTGTTTCTCGATTGACGCAAACTCAGGATTCGCGGATTTTGCTCGCAGCAGTCAAATGAATCAAAGTTGACGCGACACGTCAGAAGAATGCGAATTATGCTGCACAAAGGAGTTATCATCGGAGTGGCGCTGGCGGGAATTCTGCCAGCTTTCGGAGCGGACCTTGACCTGAGCAAGCTGCCGCCCGCGTCGTCAAAAAAGGACCTCACATACGCCAAGGAGATCAAACCTATTTTTGAGAAGACCTGCTTCAAGTGCCATGGCGAAGAGAAGCAGAAGGGCAAGCTTCGCCTGGACAGCCTGGCCGCGGTGAAAAAAGGAGGCGAGGACGGCGAGGTGATCATCGTCGGGAAAAGCGAGAAGAGCCCTTTGGTTCAGGCCATCGCGGGTTTGGACCCCGACAACAGCATGCCGCCGGAAGGCAAGGGCGATCCGCTGAGCAAAGAGCAGATCGGGTTGATCCGCGCCTGGATTGACCAGGGCGCGAAGTGAGGCGGCGGTATGGAATAGTGATTGGGTAGGACGGCCGAGGCGGCCAAGGTCACGAGGATTTCCACCCCGGAGCAGCACGATCGAATATAATGAGCGTGGCCCGTGGGAGTGAATTCGCCTGTCCCTTCGGGACTTAATGTGTGAAATCGTCGGACACCCAACGTTGAAACGTTGGGCTATTTTCGGCTTGTCCTTTCGGGACAGGTGCGGCAGTAAAACCGCGTCCCACCAGAGACGACAGAAAGTTCGTCATCCCTCGCGACACCGTAGCCCTCCCGCCGTTTTAAAAGCCAACGCTCGTTGAAGGCAGTTCATTCTTATCTCACCAGAATTACGGAGCTCTCTGTCGTCCCTGCCCGGGAGACTTGGATGCTCAGACTTTTTCGCTGCTTCATGGAAATTTGCCCAATTCGTGTCTAGACTTGCCGGGCGGACTATGAACATCCAATTATGAACATCCTTCTGGCCAGCAGTGAATTGTTTCCATATTCCAAGACCGGCGGTCTCGCGGACATGGTCGGCGCGCTGGGGAAAGCGCTGGCCGTGGATGGGCATGTCGTGCGCGTTGTGACGCCCCTCTACAAGGGAATTCGTGAGAAGCACAAAGGCCTCGAGTCGGCGAATATTGAAATCAAGCTCCTGCTGGGTTCACGCACCGTCACCGCACGCGTGTTTTCCGCCCAACCGGTGCCGAATCTCATGATTTATTTCATCGATCAATCGGAATTTTTTGATCGACCCTCTCTTTATGGCGAAGGGAGTCGTGATTACCCGGACAACGCGGCCCGATTCATCTTCTTCTCTAAATGCGCCGTGTTTCTCGCGCGCGCTCTTCCCGACCCGCCGCAGGTTGTGCACGTCCACGATTGGCAAGTCGGTCTTGTGCCCTTGATGATTCGACATCAGGAACTATCGTCTGGCTGGCCGAGCGCGCCAGGGACCGTGCTCACCATTCATAATCTCGCTTATCAGGGAGTTTTTCCTTATTGGGATTACAACCTGACCAATCTGCCAGGGGAGTATTTCAACACCGCGGGGGTGGAATTCTACGGCCAAATGAATTGCCTGAAGGCTGCCATTGTCTATGGGGATATGATCACCACCGTGAGCCCGCGTTACGCGCGTGAAATTACCACGGAGCAATATGGCTGTGGACTCGATGGCGTCCTCCGCTCGCGGCATGACCGCCTGGTCGGCATCCTCAATGGCGTTGACTATTCTGAGTGGAACACCGAGAAGAACCCGTTCCTGAAATTCACCTACGGTGACGGGGACCTGACCGGAAAAGCCGCGCAGAAAGCCGCGCTTCAGCAGGAAATGGGTTTACCGGTTGCCGCCGAGATCCCGCTCTTCGGCACGATCAGCCGCCTGGCCGATCAGAAGGGGATCGATATCGAAATCGCTGCGCTCGAAGAGATGCTTTCCTCGCCGATGCAATTTGTGGCGCTGGGCAGCGGCGCTCCGGAATTTGAGCGCGGTTTCCGGCGGTTGGCCGAACGTTACCCGGACAAAGTGGCGGTGAAGATCGGTTATGATCATGGCCTTTCGCATCGCATCGAGGCTGGTGGCGATTTTTTTATCATGCCATCGCGGTTTGAACCATGTGGATTGAATCAGATGTATAGCCTCCGTTATGGAACGATTCCGATCGTGCGGGTGACAGGCGGCCTGGATGATTCAGTAACCGACATCACCGAAAACCTCGATGCCGCCGATGGAATCAAGTTTGTGGAGTACTCCGCTCGCGCGTTAACAAAAGCCATTCGCAAAGCACTGGTTCTTTACGAGAACCAGGCTCTGCTCGATCATTACCGGCACAACGCGATGCGAGTGGATTATTCCTGGGAGCATACCACGCACGAGTACGAAGCGGTTTTCGAGCGCGCAATTGAAATTCGGGGGGAGGATAAATGATATGGCGAAGAATTATTGGATGGTGAAGCAGGAACCCGAGGCTTACTCCTGGGACGACTTTGTCAAAGACGGCGGGACTGCCTGGACCGGGGTGAGAAATTTCCAGGCGCGGAACAATTTGCGTTCCATGAAGAAGGGCGACGTCGTGTTTTATTATCACAGCGTTTCCGAGAAGAGTGTGGTCGGCATCGCGAAAGTGGCTAAAGAGCACTATTCCGACAAAACGGCCCGGGAGGGGGATTGGTCCGCGGTGGACTTGCAGCCTGTGAAGGCGTTAAAAAAGCCAGTCACTCTGGATGAAATGAAAGGCGATCCTACGCTCAGGGATATGCCGCTGATCAGGCAATCCCGCCTTTCCGTTCTTCCGCTCACGGAAAGCCAAGCGCAGCGCGTTGCGCAACTGGCCGAAACCGC